>NZ_BCQR01000022.1 GCF_001552175.1 Actinomadura kijaniata NBRC 14229 | reverse complement strand
GAGCGTGCCGCGTCCGAGCGTGCCGCGTCCGAGCGTGCCGCGTCCGAGCGTGCCGCGTCCGAGCGTGCCGCGTCCGAGCGTGCGGTGCCCGAGCGTGCCGCGTCTGAGCGTGGCGTGCCGGAGCGGGGCGCGTCGGGTTCTTCCAGGTCGAGGCATTCCGCGTCGGAACGTGCGGCGTCGGAACGTGCGGCGTCGGAACGTGCGGCGTCCGAAGGTGCTGCGTCCGCACGTTCTGGGCCGGGGCCTGCGGGCGAGGGGTTCGTGCGGCGGGGGCAGTCGATCGCGTTCTACCGGCGGGACGACCTCGTCGAGCTGGCGCGGCGGATCGGTGAGGCGGGGCCCGCGTTGAGCGACGAGCAGATCATCGAGACGGCGCGGCGGATGCTGGGCTGTCCGGCCGACGAGGAGATGCTGGTCGAGGCCCGGTTGCGGTTCGCCGTGCACGCCTACCGGGGCGCGGCGGGCCGGTAGGCGGCGTCCCGGGTCAGGGGCGTGCCCCGTCCGGTTCCGGCGGCGTTCCCTGATCGAGCAGGGTGTCGATCATCTCCTGGAGGCGGGCGCGGCCCATCGTGCCGAGCGCCCCGCCCAGCGCCTCGGCGAGCCTGTCGAACGGGTCCTCCACCGCGACCTCCTTGAGCTTCTCCGCGAGTTCCCCCACCTCCCACAGCCCGTCCTTGTGGACGCCGGGCCCCCGCGACCACCCGTGGTTGAGGACGACCGAGCCGCCCCGCACCGACAGCACCTGGCCGGTGAGCGGGCACTCCGCGCTCGCCAGGTAGGCGGCCACGGGCGCGCAGGCGGCCGGGTCCAGGGGGTCGAAGCCCGCCGCGGGTCTCCGCTCCATCCCCGGGACGCCGACGGTGAGGCGGGTGCGGGCCATGGAGGGCGAGAGGCAGTTGACCCGCACGCCGTACCGGCCGAGCTCCAGGGCCGCCACGGTCGTCAGCGCCGCGACGCCCGCGTTGCCCGCCGCGTAGGAGGCCTGCGTGGGCAGCGGGTTGAGCAGGCCGGAGCCCGAGGAGGTGGTGATGACGGCCCGGTCGGCGCGCACGCCCTCGCGGTGGCGGTCGCGCCAGTGGCGGGCCGCCCAGCGCGTCACCGCGAACGTCCCCTTGAGCTTGACGGCGAGCACGTCGTCGAAGTCCCGTTCCGACAGGTCGGCCAGGCCCCGGTTCCGTTCGATGGCCGCGTTGTTGACCACGACGTGCAGGTCCCCGAAGGCGTCCAGGGCCGTGTCGACCATGGCGCGGGCCCCGTCCCAGTCGGCGACGCTGTCGGTGTTGGCGACGGCCTGCCCGCCCCGCGCGACGATCTCCGCCACGACCGAGGCCGCGACCCCGGTGTCGCCGCCGCTGCCGTCGATGGCCACGCCGGGGTCGTTGACGACGACCCGCGCGCCCTCGGCGGCGAAGAACAGCGCCTCCTCCCGGCCGATGCCGCGCCCCGCCCCGGTGACGAGGACGACGCGCCCGTCCAGGCTGCCCATGCCGATCACACCCTCTCACTCGCTTCATTCGATGTATTAATACATTGCATGAAGTTAGCGCGGAGGGCAATAGGATGCCGGGCATGGCGGAGACCCCCGGTTTGCGGGAGCTCAAGAAGCGGCGCACCCGGCAGGCGCTGGTCGAGGCGGCCGTGCGCCTGTTCGAGCGCAAGGGGTACGAGGGCGTCACCGTGGCCGAGATCGCCGCGGCCGCCGAGGTGTCCACCCGCACCTTCTTCCTCCACTTCCAGGCGAAGGAGGACGTGCTGTTCGCCCACGCGGACGTGCGCGTCGACCTGGCGGTGGCGGCGATCGCCGAACGCGGCCCCGGGGAGCGCCCGGCCGACGTCCTGCTGCGCGCGACCGAACGGATGATCCTCGACGCCTGGGACGGCGGTGACCTGTCCGGCGGGCTCGCGGCGCTGCGGGTGCGGCTGGCGGCCTCGGTGCCGGCGCTCCAGGCGCGGCTGCTCCAGCGCTACCTCGGCGCGCGGGCCGAGCTGGCGCGGGCGCTGCGCGAGGCGTTCCCGGACGAGCTCGACGAGGTCACCGCGTCGGCCCTGGTCGGCGCGATGGTGGGCGCGGTCGGCGCCGCCGCCACGGCCGCGCTGGAACGCGGCGACGGCCCCGCCGAGGTGCGGGACGCGATGCGGCGGGGCATGGAACTGGTGGCCCGGTCCCTGCCCGCCTGACGGCCCGGACCGTCACGGACCGCGACGGCCGGTGACCGGGAGGGGACACTCCGCTGGCCTGGGTTGATATCAGGGCATTCAGTTCTGTTGCATGAGTGTTGACCGGAACCCCTGGCTGGTTACGGTTGGCGGCATCCGGTCGTGTTCTGTGTAGAGAGGCTGTCGTGGAAATGCCGCACAGCGTCGATTTCGACATCCAGCACCCGCATTCGGCGCGTATCTGGAACTACTGGCTGGGAGGCCGGGACAACTACCCCGTCGACCGGACCGTCGGCGGCCAGATGCTCGCCCTCTTCCCGGAGATGGCCGACATCGCCCGCGCGGCCCGGGCCTTCCTCGGCCGGGCGACCCGCCACCTGGTCGGCGAGCGGGGCATCCGGCAGATCCTCGACATCGGCACCGGGCTCCCCACCGCCGACAACACCCACCAGGTCGCCCAGCGCATCGCCCCCGAGACCCGCGTCGTCTACGTGGACAACGACCCGATGGTGCTGGCCCACGCCCGCGCCCTGCTGACCAGCACCCCCGAGGGAGCCACCGAGCACATCGACGCCGACGTCCGCGACCCCGCGTCCATCCTGGAGTCGGCCGCCCGGACCTTGGACCTCGCCGAGCCCGTGGCGTTGATGCTGCTCGGCGTCATCGGGCACGTCGCCGACGAGGAGGACCCGCAGGGCATCGTGAGGGAGCTGGTCGCGGCGCTGGCCCCCGGCAGCTTCCTGGTGGTCAACGACGGCACCAACGTCCTCGGCACGCGGCCGGCGGCCTCGGCCGACGAGACCGCCCGTGCGGCGGCGCTGCGGCTGTACGCGCAGTCGGGGGCGGTGCCCTACATCCCGCGCACCCCCGAGTTCATCGCCCGTCACTTCGAGGGCCTGGAGCTGGTCGAGCCGGGCGTGGTGTCCACGACGCTGTGGCGGCCCGACCCCTCCCCGGGCGAGCGGCCCCGCGAGGTCGACTCGTTCTGCGGGGTGGCCCGCAAGCCCTGACCTTCATGGAATGAAGCGTTCCGTTCTGATACACTGGAACGGAACGATTTGTTCTGCATTGGAGGCGGGATGGACGTGCTCGACCGGCGGACGCTCAACCGGGCCGCCCTCGACCGGCAGTTGCTGCTCACACGCTCGGACATGTCCGCCCTGGACGCCGTCGCGCGCCTCGTCGGCGTCCAGGCCCAGGATCCGAACGTCCCCTACCACTGCCTCTGGACCCGGCTGGCGGGGTTCCGGCAGGAGGACCTGACCGCGCTGCTCTACGACCGGTCCATCGTGCGGTCCTCGTTCCTGCGCGCCACCCAGCACATCGCCACCGCCGACGACTTCCTGTGGATGCGGCCGCTCGTGCAGCCCGCCGTCCTGCGCGGCCGGCAGGCGGCGTTCGGGCGGGTCACCGCCGACTGGGACCTGGACGAGCTGGCCGCCGCCGCGCGCGAGGCGCTGACCGGACGGACGCTGACCCGCCCGCAGGTCGCCCGCGCGCTCGCCGAACGCTGGCCGGGCCGCGACCTCCAGGCCCTCGGCTGGTCGGTGCAGGCCCTCGTCCCGGTCGTCCACCCGCCGCCCAGCGGGACGTGGAACACCTGGGGCGCGACGCCGTTCGCCCTGGTCGAGGAGTGGACGGGCCGCCCCCTGGCCCCCGACCCGCGGCCCGACGAGCTGATCCGGCGCTACCTGGCGGCGTTCGGGCCGGGTTCGGTGAAGGACTTCCAGGCGTGGTCGGGCATGCGCCGGATGGACGGCGACTTCGACCGGATGCGCGGTGAGCTGCGGACCTACCGGGACGAGAACGGCGTCGAGCTGTTCGACCTGCCGGACGCCGAGCTGCCCGACCCCGGCGTCCCGGCGCCGGTGCGGTTCCTGCCCGACCTGGACAACCTGCTGCTCGCCTACCACGACCGCACCCGCGTGATGACCGTCGAGCAGCGCAAGGTCATCTGCGTCGGGGCGTGGGTGAAGGCGACGATGCTGGTGGACGGGCGGGTGCGCGGCATCTGGCGGATCGAGCGCGACAGGAAGGCCGCCCGGTCCACCCTGCGCGTCGAGCTCTTCGAACCCCTCCGCGACACCTCGGAGGCCGAGGCGGAGGGGGCGCGGCTGCTGGCGTTCACCGCGCCCGACGACGAGCACGACATCCGTTTCGCGCCCCTGGAGGGAGAGGGCAGCCGCTAACCTCCCGCTATGACCCGGATCCTCACCCGCTTCCTGGACGGCCGAGTATGCGCCTACCTCTCCGAGGGTGAGGGCCTGCTGGAGCCGGTGGCGGTCTTCCCGGTGACGCCGGGCGCGGAGCCGTGCGGCCATGACGCCGCCCCCGATCTGGAGCACGCCGTCTACGCGACGCGGCACGAGGTCGTCTGCGTCGGCCGCGACGGAACCGAGCGGTGGCGGTACGACCTGCTGCCCCGCTCCACCCAGCGGTACGGGCACAGCCCGGACTGCGCGTTCTCCCGCGACGGCGCGGTCGTGTGGCTGTACCGGCCCGACGCCTACGCGGGGCGCGGCGGCCCCGACCGCTGGGTCGTGCTCGACGCCGCCACCGGCGCGGAGATCGACCGGGTCGAGCTGGACTGCGCCGGGCACGGCGGTGTCCAGCTCCGGCACCCCGACGGCGTCCACGTGCTGCTCGACGTCGGGGAGGGTCAGGACGGGGTGCGCGTCTACCGGGGGTCCCTCGTCGACGGCCGGCTGGAGACGAGCGCCTACCCGTGGGACCACCGCAGCCTCATCGACCTGTCCCCGGACGGGCGGCGCTTCATGACGGTCGACCACGGCCGGGGCGACGCCGCCTTCCACGACGACCCCGACGGGAAGGAGACGCTGGAGCTGGCCGTCGAGGTCTTCGGGCACGACCCGGACGAGGCGTCCGTGGAGTGGAGCGGCGGTTTCCTCGACGCCGACACCGCGATCGTCACCATCAGCGAGGACGAGGAGGAGCGGCACCACCACTACCTGGTCGACCTGCGCACGGGCGGGGTCGTCGAACGCCTCGAAACGCACGCGCGCACGCCCTACGACCTCGAACTCCCGGGGGACGGCTCCTGGGTGACCTCCGACGGGGAGGGCCGGCCGGTCCGCCGGACGCGACGGTGAGGCCGTACACGGGCCCCGCCGACCTGCGGGCCATGCAGGAACTCGCGCGCCGCCTCCCCGACCCCCGCCTCCATCCCGGCGAACTCGCCTGGTCCCGCTTCCAGCACCTCGGCCGCGAACCCGAATGGCGCACCGCCCTCTGGGAGGACGACGGCCGCGTGGTCGCGTGGGGCTGGGCGCGGCCCGGCCACCTGGACCTCCAGTACGACCCCGCGCGCCCGGAGCTGGCCGACGCGGTCCTGCGCTGGTCCGACCGGGCCGTGCCCGGCGGGGAACGCGAGGTGACCGCGCTGGACACCGAGACGCCGCTGATCGAGGCGCTGCGGCGGCACGGCTACCGGGAACGCCGGGACGGCCCGTTCTTCGTGTCCATGCGGCTCGACCTGGCGGACCTCGCCGACCCGAAGGTGCCGGACGGCTACACGCTCCGCCCCGTGCGGGGCGAGGAGGACGCCGGGGCGCGGGCGGCGGTGCACCGGGCGGCGTTCTCCCTGCCGGGCCACCCGCCCTCGCGGGTCACGGCCGAGAGCTACCGGCAGGTCATGCGGGCGTGGCCGTACCGCGCCGGGCTGGACTGGCTGGTGGAGGCCCCGGACGGGACGCCCGCCGCGTTCTGCCTGGTCTGGCTGGACGGCGGCACGGCCGTCCTGGAACCGGTCGGCACCGATCCCGCCCACCGGCGGCGCGGCCTGGCGAGCGCCGCGATCCTGGCCGCACTGCGCGCCGCCCGCGACCTGGGCGCGACGACGGCCCGCGTGACCGCGCGAGGCGACGACGGCCACCCCTCCGCCCGCGCGACCTACGCGTCCCTGGGCTTCCACACCCACGCGAGGACCCTGTCCTTCACCCGCCCCTGACCGCCCACGCGAACCGTCACCCACACAGCGATCCTGGCCGCGCCCAGGAGCGCCTACGCGAGCCCTCGCCATCGTGGCCTACGCTCACGCCGCGGTCCTGGCGGCGCTGCGCGCGGCGACGGCCGCACGGCTGCCCGCGTGACTCATGTGTTGTTGGGGTTCCGCGCCTACGCGAGCCCTCGCGCCATCGTGGCCCGTGCCCACGCTGCGGTCCTGGTGGCGGTGTGTGCCGCTCGTGACGTGGGTGCGGTGACGGCCACGCGGTCGCCCGCACGGCCTACGTGTCCTTGGGGTTTCGCGCCTTCGCGTGAGTCCTCGTCATCGCGGTCTGCGGTCATGTCGCGGGGTGAGGTGAACGTTCAGGTGGGAGTGGCCTGGAGTTCTCGGGCGGCGGTCAGGGCCGCGTTCAGTACGCCGGGGAAGCGGGTGTCCAGGTCGTCGCGGCGGATCCGGACGTAGCGCGTCCGGCCCACCTTCCGCGCGCTCAGCACCCCGGCCTCCCGCATGACGCGGAAGTGGTGGGAGGAGGTCGAGACGTGCACCCCGCAGTTCTCCGCCGCCTCGTGGCAGGAGCGTTCCTCGCCGTCGGCCAGCGCCGCCAGGATCCGCAGGCGCACCGGATCGGACAGGGCGTGCATCACCGCGGTGAACGCGATGTCCTCGCGCGCGGGCTGGGCCAGCAGGGTCATGACGTCATCGTGCCCTCACTTGGAAAGTTTGACAACTATCCAAGTGACATGAAACTTTGACGATCGTCCAAGTATTTGTGTGTGGAGGTCCTGTGAGAGTCCCCCTGCTCACCCTCGCCATGGGCACGTTCGCGATCGGTGTGGACGCGTTCGTGACGGCGGGGCTCGTCGTGCCCGTCGCTCGCGACCTGAACGTCTCGGAGGCCGCCGCCGGGCAGCTCGTCACCGTGTTCGCGGTCGCCTACGCCGTGCTGTCGCCGGTGCTGGCCACGCTGACCGGACGGTGGACGCGCAAACAGGTGCTGGTCACCGCGATGGCGCTGTTCGTGCTCGGCAACGTCGTCACCGCCCTCGCCGAGTCCTACGCGCTCGTGCTGGCCTCCCGGGTGATCGCGGCGGCCGGCGCGGCGTCGTTCACGCCCAACGCGTCCGCCGTCGCCGCCGCGACCGCGCCGCCGGAGCGCCGGGGCCGCGCCATGGCCACCGTCGTCGGCGGGCTGACGACCTCGACCGCGCTCGGCGTCCCGCTGGGAACGTGGATCGGCGGCGCGATGAGCTGGCGGGCCACGCTCTGGCTGGTCGCCGGGCTCGGGACGGTCGCGCTGGCCGGGGTGCTGCTGGCCGTGCCGGACGTGCGCACGCCCCCCGCCGGCGGCCTGGCGCGGCGCCTGGCCCCGCTGCGCGACGGCCAGGTCGTGCTCGCCCTGTCGCTGATCATGCTGATGTTCGGCGGGTTCTTCGTCGTCTACACCTACCTCGCGCCGGTCCTGGCCCCGGCGACCGGCGGGGACGCGGGCAGGCTGGCGGTCGCGCTGGGCGTCTACGGCGTGATGACCGTCGTCGGGAACGCCGTCGGCGGGCGGCTCGCCGACGCCCTCGAACCCCAGCGGGTGCGGATGGTGGCGCTGACGGCGCTCGCGGTGCTGATGGCGCTGGCCCCGGTGGCGCGGCTGACGTTCCCCGGCGCGCTGGTGTGGATCGCCCTGCTGGCCCTGCCCGGCTGGCTCCAGTACGCCTCCCACCTGCGGATCCTCGTCGAGACCGCGCCGCGGTCCGCCCCGCTGCTGCTCAGCCTGAACTCCTCCGCCCAGTACCTCGCGATGGGCCTCAGCGGCGCGGTCGGCGGCCTGGCCCTGAACGCCTGGGGCCCCGGCGGCCTGCCGTGGATCGGCGTGGCGCTGACGGCGGGCGCGGCGGCCACCGCCGTCCTGGCGTTCCGCCGCCGTCCGGCCCCCGCCCTCGCCGAGCCCGCCGCCCCCTGACGGATCACCCGCGCGGGGGAGGCGGTCCACCGCGGCGGGGGAGGGCCGGGCGGCGCGGCGGCGGCAGAGTCGGTCCCATCACTCCCCAAGAGAGGCGGACTCCCATGAAACGCCCGCTGCTGATCGCCGGTGCCGCGTCGGTCCTGGCCGCCGTCCCGCTCGCCGCCGCCCCGGCCCTCGCGCGGGACCCGGGACCGGCCATCCCGCAGGCCGCGCACCAGGGACGGGACGGGCGGGAGGCCCGGCAGTCGGTGCGCGGCACCGCCGGGTACGTCTCGCCGCCGGAGAGCGGCTACCCCGGCGACCGGATCCAGTTCCGGTTCGACGCCCGCAACGTCTTCAAGCCCGACGGCGTGAAGTCCTCCGGCACCTTCCGCGTCTGGCACTTCACCAAGGACGGCCGGACCGGCGCGGAGTTCACCGGACGCGTCACCTGCCTGCTGGCGTCCGGTGACCACGCGACCGTCACCGGGAAGATCACCAGGGCGGTGGTCGGGACGGTGCCCAAGGACCCGCGGGTGGCGTTCACCGTCGTCGGCAACGGCTCGGCCAACCGGATCGGCTACGCGGGCGGGCAGTGGGGCTGGCCGGACGTCGCCGACTGCCTGGGGCCGGTGCCGTTCGCGCCGATCGGGTTCGGGCGGTTCGCGGTGGACCCCGCCGGGATGTGATCAGCCGCCCGGCGCTACCAGCCCCGTCTCGTAGGCGAACACCACGAGCTGGACGCGGTCGCGCAGCCCGAGCTTGGCCAGCGCCCGGCTGACATGGGTCTTGGCGGTCAGCGGGCTGATCACCAGCCGGTCGGCGATCTCGTTGTTGGACAGGCCCCGCGCGACCAGCGCGACGACCTCGCGTTCCCGGCCGGTCAGCTCCGCCCCGTCCGCGACCGGCCCGGGGCGCGGCGGGTGCGCCGTGAACGACGCGATCAGCCGCCGGGTGATCGCCGGGGCCAGCAGGGCGTCGCCGCGCGCCGCGACCCGCACCGCGTGCAGCAGGTCGGCGGGCTCGACGTCCTTCACCAGGAACCCCGTCGCGCCCGCCCGCAGCGCGTCGAACACGTACTCGTCGAAGCCGTAGTTCGTCAGGATCACCACGTGGACGCCGGCCAGCCCGGGGTCGGCGGCGATCCGCCGGGTCGCCTCGATCCCGTCCATCTCCGGCATCTGCACGTCCACCAGCGCGACGTCGGGCAGGTGCGCCCGCGCCAGCGCCACGCCCTCCCGCCCGTCGGCGGCCTCGCCCACCACCGCGATGTCGTCCTCGGCGTCCAGCAGCGCCCGGAACCCGCCCCGGATCAGCGCCTGGTCGTCCACCAGCAGCACCCGGATCACGGGGTGCGCTCCACCGGCAGCTCGGCGCGCACGGCGAACCCGCCGCCGTGGCGGGGGCCCGCGTCCAGGGTGCCGCCGAGGGCGGTGACGCGCTCCCGCATCCCGACCAGCCCGACGCCGGACCCGGACGGGCCGCCGGACCCGGGCCGGCCGTCGTCCTCCACGTGGACGGTGAGCCGTCCGGGGCCGTGCTCGATCCGGACCGAGGCGGTCGCGGCGCCGGCGTGCCGGGCCACGTTGGTGAGCGACTCCTGAACGATCCGGTAGGCGGCCCGGCCCACCGCGTCGGGCAGGTCCGGCAGCCGGTCGGGCACCGTCAGCGTCGCGCCGACCCCCGCCGCGCGGGCGCTTTCCAGCAGGCCGGGAAGGGCGTCCAGGCCGTGCGCGGGCTCCTCGGACCCGCGCAGCGCCGCCAGCGTGGCACGCAGCTCGCGGGCGGCCTCGCGCCCGGCGTTCTCGATGGCCAGCAGCGCCTCGGGCGGCTCCTCCCCGCGCTTGCGCGCCAGGTGGACGGCGACCCCGGCCTGCACCTTGATGACGGAGATCTGGTGGGTGAGGGAGTCGTGCAGCTCCCGCGCGATGTGCAGGCGCTCCTCGCTGGCGCGGCGCAGCGCGGCCTCCTCGCGGGTGCGCTCGGCCTCGCGCGCCCGCCCCTCGGCCTGCCGCAGCGCCTCGCCCGCCACCCCGGCCGCCACGACCCAGCCCAGGCCGAGCAGCGCGTTCGCGACCTCGGCCACGGACAGCGGCGTCCAGACGAGCAGCACCCCCGCCAGCAGCGACGGCGTCACCACGGCCGCCGCGACGCGCAGTCCCGCCCGCGTCGCCGCGAACACCGCGATCAGGAACGCCGCCGGCGGGACCTGCGCCCCGGCCGCGTGGTAGGCCAGCGTGGACACCGCGACGACGAGCAGCGTGGCCAGCGGCCACCGCCGCCGCAGCCCCAGCGCCAGCCCGGCCGTCGCCAGCGGCGCCGCGCCCCACGCGCCGCCCCCCGTCGCCAGCCCGGCCCCCAGCAGCATCGCCGCCGTCCCGACGGCCGGCACCCAGTCGACGAGTACGGCCCTGACAGATCCCATGAACGCACCCTAACCAGGCTTGATCGCCCGGCGAGTCCGCTTCACGGACGAACCACGCGTACTGCGCGCGAAGTACGTCCCGGGCCCCTCCCTCGGGCGCGGTACCCGAAGTGCGGCCTTCGCGCCGACGAGAAACGGCCCGCGCGCCGGACACGATCGGGGTGAACGCTCACCGGCGCCGGCCGCGCGGCGAACGCGGCGGCGCCCCCTCCGGGAAAGGGGCCGACATGACAGTGACCGGCGAACGCCTCCTCACCGCGTTCATCCGGGACTACCCGCGCGAGATGGGCCTCACCGACGAGGACCCCGAGGCGATCCTGGACCGCTACTTCGCGCCGGACTTCGTCTTCCGCAACTACGGGGTCCCGATGGACCGGCGGCGGATGCTCGACCACGCCCGGCCCGCCCGCCGCAACACCCTCGACGTCGAGACCGAGATCCACGAGTTGCTGCTGGACGGCCCGCGCTTCGCCGCCCGCTACACGACGCGGCCCACGACCAGGAAGGGCGGGACGCTGGAGATCCACGTCCTGATGTTCGGCGACCTGGCCGAGGACGGCCGGATCCGGCGCGTCGACCAGATCACCCACACCGGCCGTGCCTGAGAACTGTCGGACCCGGGGGCTACGGTGCCGAGCCATGGCCGTTCGCCCCCCGACCCTGTGGCGCGACTGGATCGCCGACGAGGCACGCCAGGTCGCCGCCGGAACGCTGAACCACGCCGACGCCACCTCCGCCGAGCTCTACCCCGACCCGCTGATCGGCGAGACCGACGCGGCGCTGGCGGCGTTCGAGAAGCGCCTGGACGCGCTGCGCCGCCCCTCCGACGCCGAGGTCTTCGCCGAGGTCGAGCGGGTCGTGCTCGACCTCAACGAGATCGACGGCAGGCACGGCGCCTTCGAGACGATCGAACGCGAGCAGCTGTGCGAGTACATCGTGGAGACGCTCGTCGAGTGGGGGATCGACGTCGAGGCGCTGGCCGCCCGGCGCGGCATCGACGCCGCCGAGATCACCGACGCCTGGCGCGACTGGTGAGCTCCCGCAGGACGTCCCCGGCGTGCGTCCACAGCAGCCCGCCGCCCGCCTCCGGAAGCAGGTGGCGGCGGGCGTCGGGCAGCCGCCGCTCCAGCGTCGCGCCGAGGTCGGGGGAGTGGGTCGGGTTCGCGTCCCGCCCGCCGTACCAGAGGTCCACCGGCACCGCGACGTCCTCCACCCGGAACGGCCACCGCGCCATGTGCAGCACGGTGTCGCGCGCGTAGCCCGCCCCGCCCCGCGCGAAGCCCTCCTCCAGCGCCCGCCGGAACGCCTTCTCGAACTCGGGCCGCAGGTAGATCTCCCGGTCCACGTCGGGGCCGCCGTCGACGCTCATCCGGAACATCGAGCCGGCGTTCCCGAACGCCGCGAAGTCCGCCTCCGCGCCCGCCGGGTCGGCCGCGACGAGGTCCACCAGCCGCCGCACGTCGGGCACGAGCGCGTCCGCGAACGCCGGATGCGCCAGCTCGTCCCCGCCCGACACGACCGCCACCGCCGACGCGACCCCCGCCGCCGCGCACGCCAGCGCGAACGGCGCGCCCTGCGAGAACCCCACGACCGCGGGCCGGTCCAGCCCGAGCGCCCGCACGTCCTCGGCCCAGTCCGGCAGCGTCCGCCCCGGCGAGGGGTCGGACCCGCCGAGCCCCGGCCGGTCCACCGAGACCAGCCGGACGCCCAGCTCGTGGACCGCGTCCGGCCCGAAACCCAGCCACCGGCTCCACCCGGCCCCCGGGCAGAACACCACCGGGAACCCGTCACGCGGCCCCCACTCGGCCCAGGCGAGGGCCCGCCCGTCCGGGAGCCGCGTCGTCCCGAGCCGTTCCGGGTCGGTCACGAACATCATGATCACATTATCCATGACCCCCACAATGGGGTCATGGACGAGGCGTTCACGACGGCGGCGCGCACCGGGGACGTCGCGGCCCTGTGGCGGCTGCCCGCCGAGGATCTCTCCGGCGACGAGGGCGCCGCGCTGCTGCGCGCCGCCCTGCTCGCCGGGGACGGGGCCACGGCCGAGGCCCTGGTCGAGCTGGGAGCCGACCCCTCCCGCCCCTGGGCGGACGGCACCGACGCGCTGACCTGGGCGGCCGACCGCGGCGACTGCGAGATGTTCCGGTCGTTGCTCACCCCGGCGAGCGAGCCCGGCTGGGAACGCCGCGTCCTGCCCGTCGCCCGCCGCTGGTTCACCGTCGATGTCGAGACCGAGTTGCGCCGCCGTCTCGGCGACGACGGAACGGCCACCGCCGAACGCTCCGACGTCCTCGACGAGTACGGCGAGGCGACGTCCGTCCGCGTCCGCGTGACCACCGCCGACGGTCGCGGCGCCGAGGCGTGCACCGGGCACCGGGGCATCGTCACCTTCCTCGAACGGCTGCTCGGCGTGCCGGTGCCGTTCGACGAACTGGTGGACCGCGCCCTGTTCCACGCCCGCCCCGGATCCAGCGACTGGTACGAGTCGACCGCCACGCTCAGCGCACGCCACGATCACCAGACGCTGCGCCGCCTCGCCGCGCTGGCCGAGGACCCGTCGGTGGACCGCCGCCGCCTCGCCGCCGACACCCTGCGCATGCTGAGCCTTGAGATCTATCCCGAGGACGGGTGGCCGCATGCCGAGGAGGCCCGCGAGCTGGCCCGGCGGCGCTGCCGCGCGGAACGCGACCCTCTCGCGCTCGGCTCGCTGGTCGCGGCGTTCGCCGAGTTCTCGGACGGCGCCGAGGCGAACACCGAGATCCTGCGCCACGCCGACCACCCCGACCCCGGGGTCCGCTGCCACGTGGCCGCCTCGGTCACCCTCCGGAACGAACCCCGCCCGCACGTCCGGCGCGCCGTGACCGCCCTGGCCGACGACCCCGACGGCGACGTCCGCCGGGCCGCCCTGGTGACGATCGTCCGCGGCGACCTGGACGACCCGCGGCTCCTCGACGTCCTGGCCGCCCACCTGGACGACCCGTACCTCCACGCCGCCTACGAGGCGGTGCAGGGCCTGGCCCTGCACCGGGACGCCCGCTGCCGCGAGGCCCTGGACCGCATCCGGAACGACCCCGAGACCACCGACCACATGCGCGAGATGCTCTGGTACGCCTCCGAGCGCCTCGACGAGCGGGACGGGTAGGACGGCGGGAGGAAGCAACCTTCCGCGCGTTCGTTGGTTCTCAGAGCATGAGGTCGTATCAAGGACCGGCCATGGGCGCCGCCCGCGGCGGCACGGAGGATCCCGGCGGGGACGCGGAGGCACCACCGGAACCCGAGAAGGCCGACGGCGGACTGGCGGGGTTGTTCCAGGCCCACCACGGGGCGCTGGTGCGGCTCGCGCTGCTGCTGGTGGGCGACCAGGGCACCGCGGAGGACGTCGTCCAGGACGTGTACGCCCGCCTCCAGCAGCGCCGCGGACGCGGCAGAGGGGGCGGCCTGCCCGCGACGCCGCCGGAGCTGCTCGCCTACACCCGCGCCGCCGTGCTGAACGCCTGCCGGTCCCTGGCGCACCGGCTGTTCCAGGCCCCGCAGCCGGTGTGGTCGGCGGAGAACGACGCGCTGGTCGCCGACGACCGCCGGCGGGTGCTCCAGGCCCTGACCCGGCTGCCCGCCCGGCAGCGGGAGGCGATCGTCCTGCGCTACTACCTCGACCTTTCCGAGGCCGAGATCGCCGCGGCCATGGGCGTGCGGCCCGGCACCGTCAAGTCCACCATCTCCCGGGGCCTGGACGCGCTCCGCGACCGGTACGAGGAGGAGCGATGACCGGGCTCTCCGACGAACTGCTGCGATCCGCCCTGCGCGACGCCGCCGCCACCGTCCGCGACGAGGACCTGCGGCCGCTGCCCGCCGCGCCCCCGCCGCGCCGCCCGCGCCTGGTGCCGCTCGGTGGCCTGGCCGCGGCGGTCGCCGTGACCGTCGTGGCCCTCCTCGTCGCCGCGCCGTGGTCGCGGCACCCCGGTCTCTCCCTGGCGGCCTACACGGGCGTCGACTACGTCCTCGAAGGGGCGTGGCCCCCGGGCGGGGCGTCGGTGACGGTGCGCAAGGCCGACACCGGCCGGCAGGTCGCGACGGTCCCCGCCCCCGCCGGGTCGGGCGGTTTCCGCGACTCCGCCGACTCGGGGGACCACCGGACGTTCGTCCTCACCACCGCCGACCCCCGGACCTGCCGCGTCCGGTTCCACCGGCTCACCCTCGGAGCGGACGGCCGCCCGAGCGGGGCGCCGACCGAGCTGCGCGGCGCCGAGCTGCGCCGGCGGATGGGGGAGGGACCGGAGCAACTGGCCGTCTCCCCGGGGGCGCGCCGGATCGCGTACGCGGGCAGGGAGTGCGACCCCTCCGGCAGGGGGACCGTCACGGTCGTCGACCCCGCCACCGGCGAGCACCGCGTCACCCGCCTTCCGCCCCGCGCCCTGGCCAGCTCCCTGCGGTGGGCGCCGAACGGCCGCGAACTGGTCTTCGAGACCATGGGCGAGTACCTGGAGCCCGGTCTGCACACGCTCGACACCGCGACGGGCCGCGTCAGCCCGATCTCCCTGGGAGGCGGTGACGGGAAGCTGCGCGGCGCCATGTTCGACAAGGACGGCACCCACATCGTCGCGCTGGTGCGCAACGGCAGGCGGAACCGTGTCGTCTGGTACGCGCCGGCATCCAGGACGATCACTCGCGAGGTGCCGCTGCCGCCGAGCGACCCCGACGCGCCCACCGTCTTCCAGGTGCCCGGGAACCGGGTCGTGGTCATGATCGGCGACCGCGTCCACGTCGTCACCGGGACGAGGGTCACCACCGGCCGCGCCGAGCGCCTGCCCTCCTAGTCCCCGAACAGCAGGCTCAAAACCGGGCGGACGGCCTCCTCCGGGGAGTCGCCGAGACGCTGTGGCAGCGCTCCGCTCTGCCACAGCGTCGCGAAGCCGTGGACGACCGACCAGGCCGCGATCCGGGCGGTCCCGTCGTCCCCGCCGCTCTTGGCGACCGTGCGCGCGCCGCGTTCCAGGATCCCCGCCGCCCGCGCCCGCGCCGCGTCCACCTCCGGGTCGTCGGCCCGGTACAGGCCCGGCTGGAAGATGACCTCGAAGTGCGCCCGGTGCCGGGTCGCGAAGCGCACGTAGGCGGCCCCGACGTCCAGGAAGTCGTCCCCGGCCGCCTCCAGCGCGTCGGCGAACAGCGTGTAGCCCTCGGCCGCGACCGCCGTCAGCAGCCCGGCCTTGTCGCCGAAGTGGTGCGCGGGCGCGGCGTGCGACACCCCGGCCCGCCGTGCCAGCTCGCGCAGGCTCCATCCGGCGATCCCGGACTCGCCGATCGCCTCGACGGCGGCGTCGATGATGACGCGCCGCAGGTTGCCGTGGTGGTATCCGCGTTCGCCGATGACCTTCACCCCCTCCAGAACTTGACATTGGCTAGTTTAGCGTGTCTCAATCTTTCCATCGACAAGATGAGGAGGCGACATGCCCGCCGTTCCCTGGATCCAGCCGCAGGCGCCCGCGTTCGACGCCGAGGTCACCGTGATGGCCTCCCGGTTCGAGGTGAGATCCCTGCGCCAGGTGCCCGGCTTCCTGCGCGCCTCGATGGTCCTGTGGCGGCAGGCCCGCCGCTCGGAAGGCGTGCGGGGGCTGGCGCTGAGGGCCGAACCGTTCCGGCGCACGTTCTGGACCGTCTCGGCCTGGCGCGACCGCGACGCCATCGACGCCTACGCCGCCTCCGATCCGCACCGCTCCGTGATGCGGAGCCGGCGCGGGGTGATGAAGGAGTCGGTGTTCGTGTTCTGGACGGCCCCGGCCTCGGAGCTGCCGATCACCTGGGAGGAGGTCGAGCGGCGCGTCGCCGAGCGGCGCGCCGTGGCCTGATCCGGCCACCGCCCCGCCGTTATTCTCTGACTAAGGTCAGAGATATGGACGTCCAGGCCGTCGCCCAGGTGCGGCGTTTCCAGCGCACGGTGACCCAGCGCATCGGCGCGCTCGACGACAGCTTCCTCGCCCTGGACCGGCCGCTCGGCCAGTCCCGCCTGCTGTGGGAGATCGGCCCGTCCGGCTGCGAGGTGCGCGACCTGCGCGAACGCCTCGACCTGGACTCCGGCTACCTCAGCCGGACGCTGCGGTCGCTGGAGCGCGCGGGCCTGGTCTCCGTCGAGCCCACCGGCCCGGACGGGCGGGTCCGCGTCGCCCGCCTCACCCCCGCCGGCCTGGCCGAACGCGCCGAGCTCGACCGCCGCTCCGACGCCCGCGCCGCCTCCCTGCTGGAGCCGCTCACCGCGCCCCAGCGCGAACGCCTCGTCACCGCGATGGCCGAGGTCGAACGCCTCCTGGTCGCCTCCGCCGTGGCCATCGACGCCCTCGACCCCGCCCACCCCGCGGCCCGGCTCTGCCTGCGCGCCTACGCCGAGGAGATCGACCGCCGCTTCGACGGCGGCTTCGACCCGGCCCGGGGCGTCTCCGCCGGCGACGACGAGCTGCGCCCGCCGCGCGGCCTGTTCCTGGTCGCGACCCTGCGCGCCGAGCCGGTCGGGTGCGTCGCGGTGAAGCTGCACCCCGAGTACGCCCACCTCAAGCGCATGTGGGTCAGCCCCGCCGCGCGCGGCATGGGCCTCGGCCGCCGCCTGCTGGCCGAGGCCGAGGCCCGCGCCGCCGACGCGGGCGCCCCCGTGGTCCGCCTGGACACCAACCGCGTCCTGACCGAGGCGATCGCCCTCTACCGCTCGGCGGGCTACCGCGAGGTGCCGCCGTTCAACGACGACCACTACGCCCACCACTGGTTCGAGAAGTGCCTCTGACGACCACGCCCGCGGGGCCGTTCACGGGATCCGCCGCGCGGCGGCGTCCCGGCTACTCGCCACCGCGTCGCGTCGCCGCCCCGAACGGGCTGTCGATCGCGTACCTCCAGAGGCCGTCCGGGCCGCGCCGCGCCACGTCGGTGGCGGTGCCCTCGATGTACAGGTGCTCCCCGTCCGGGCCCGGCCCCTCGATGCACCAGTCCACGATCAGCAGCGCCAGATCGCCGTTCGCGTGCACGTGCCGGGGCCGTACGCTGATCGGCAGGCCGAGGCCCTGGAAGCGGGCGTTGGCCGCGTGCAGGTCGTCGCCGCGCACCGCCGCGCCGTCCTCCGGCACGAACACCGCTCCGCCCTCGTACATCTCGGCCAGCGCCGCCGGGTCGCCGCTGTTGAAGCGCTCGGCGAACACGAACGGGACGTTCTCGGGACGGTCCGCCAGACCAGGGCGCATCATGGCATTCACTCCCAGCAGGTAGAAAGCTCTCGACGACCCGTGACGCTAGGAGGCCCTCCCGTGACTCACCAAACGGTCGGTGACGAGGTCCGGCCCGGCCTCCCCGACGACCCCCGCGCCGCCGTCACCGCGCCGAGCCCCGCCTGCCCCGTCGAGATCGCGCTCGACGCGCTGCGGGGCAGGTGGACGACCCTGGTGATCCGCGAGCTCCTCAAGGGGGAGCGCGGCTTCACCGACCTCCGCACGGCCCTGCCGACCCTGTCGGACAAGGTCCTGGCCGACCGGCTGGCCCATCTGCTGGAGGCGGGCGTCGTCGAACGGCACCGGCAGCCGGGCTGGCCGCCCCGCACCCGCTACGTCCTCACCGAGCACGGCCGCCGCCTCGGCCCGGTCCTCCAGGCCCTGTGGGACTGGGGCGCGACCGCACCGCGCGGAGAGGGAGATGTGGCCCCGGGGGAGCGGTGAGACGCGGCGCGCTGTCGTACCGGATGTGTACAAAGGGAGGGTGACCGACTGGGGCGAGGACGCGCTCGCCGAGCTGCGGGCCGCGGCCTTCCGGGGGGACGGGGGCGCCGGGGTCGAGGTGCTGCGCGCCCGGCCGCTGGGACCGGTGCTCCAGTACGCCGGGGACGTCCTGGCCGCCGCCGTCCGGCAGCGCGCCGACGACGCCGAACGCCTCGCCCGCAAGTGCCTGGAGGAGCTGGACGGCCGCGGCCGCCCCGGTGACGCCGAGCTGGCCGCCGAGCTGGCCGCCGTCCTGGGCTCCCCGCGGGAGCGCGCCGCGCTGACCCCGGCCCCGGTGGACCTGGCGGCGCTGGGGGCCGCGCTGGAGGGGGACCCCGGCGAGGCGTGGGTCGTCGACCTGCGGCGGGGGGACGTGCTGCCCGCGCTGGACCTGGTGGACGAGCCCGCGTTCGACCCCGAGGGCTCCGAGTACGACCCCGGGCGCTGGCTCGGCTTCTGGCCCGGCGGCCCGCACCCGCGCGACGCGGCCGACTTCGCGAGCGCGGTGGAGGACGAGGACCTGCGCGCCCGCCTGCTGGCGGCCCACGCGCGCGACCGGTTCGCCGAGGAGGTCGAGCCCGTCCTGGGGCGGTGGCGCTTCTTCCTGGAGGAACGCCGGCGCGGCCGGGCCCGGCACTGGCTGGCGGGGCAGGGCTACCGCCCCGTCCCGCGCCCGTTCCTGTGAGCGGGCCGTGGCCGGGCGGGGTGTGGTGACCGCGCGCGAGGCGGCCCCGGCCCGGACGACGCCGGGCCGGGGCCGCCCCCCGGCAGGGCCCGTCTCAGAACCAGCCTCAGAACCCCGGGCGCACCAGCGGGAACGGGATCGTCTCCCGGATCGACCGCCCGGTGAGGGTGATCAGCAGCCGGTCCACGCCCATGCCCATGCCCCCGGCGGGCGGCATCGCGTACTCCAGCGCCCGCAGGAAGTCCTCGTCCAGCTCCATCGCCTCGGGGTCGCCCCCGGCGGCCTGCAACGACTGCTCGGTGAGCCGCTGCCGCTGGAGGATCGGGTCGATCAGCTCCGAGTAGGCGGTGCCCAGCTCCAGCCCGAACACGATCAGGTCCCACTTCTCGGCCAGCCGCGGGTCGTCGCGGTGCGGCCGGGTCAGCGGGGAGGTCTCGGCCGGGTAGTCGCGCACGAACGTCGGGGCCTTCAGCTCCTCCTCGACCAGCGCCTCGAACAGCTCCTGCACGAGCTTGCCCTGACCCCACTCGGGGTCGAAGTTCAGGTCCACCTTCCGCGCCAGCCCGTGCACCGCCGCCAGCGGCGTGTCCGGGGTGACCTCCTCGCCGAGCGCCTCCGACACCGACCCGTACACCGTGATCTCCCGCCACGGCTCGCCCAGGTCGTACTCGACGCCGTCGCGCACCACGACCGTGGTGCCGAGCGCCGCCTCGGCCGCCGCCACCACCAGCTCGCGGGTCAGCGTGGCCATGGTGTCGTAGTTGCCGTAGGGCTCGTACGCCTCCAGCATCGTGAACTCGGGGTTGTGCTTCTGCGACACGCCCTCGTTGCGGAAGTTGCGGTTCAGCTCGAAGACCTTGCCGACGCCGCCGACCAGCAGCCGCTTGAGGTACAGCTCGGGCGCGATCCGCAAGTAGAGCTGCATGTTGTAGGCGTTGATCCGGGTGGTGAACGGCCGGGCCGTCGCGCCGCCGTGGATCGGCTGGAGCATCGGCGTCTCGACCTCCAGGTAGCCGCGGTCGCGCAGCCCGTCGCGGACGGCCGCCACCGCGTCGCCGCGCATCCGCAGCATCCGGCGCGAGTCGTCGTTGACGATGAAGTCGACGTAGCGCTGCCGGACCTTCGCCTCCGGGTCCGACAGGCCCGACCGCTTGTTGGGCAGCGGGCGCAGGCACTTGGCGGTCAGCGTCCAGGATCCGGCCAGCACCGACAGCTCGCCCTTGCGGGAGGTGACGACCTCACCGGCCACGCCGACCTGGTCGCCGAGGTCGATGAGCTCCTTCCAGCGCGCCAGCGGCTCGGCCCCGAGGTCGGTGGCCGACAGCATGACCTGGATGTCGCCGGTCTCGTCGCGCAGCGTCACGAAGACCAGCCGGCCGTGCTCGCGGGCCAGCACGACGCGCCCGGCGACGGCGACGCGCTCGCCGGTGCGCGCGTCGGGCGCGAGCCCGGCGTGCCGGGCGCGGATGTCGCCGACGTAGTCGGTGCGGTCGAAGCCGAGCGGGTAGGGCTCCATCCCCGCCGCCTCGATCTTGGCGAGCTTGTCGTGCCGGACGCGTTCCTGCTCCGACAGCCGCCGCTGCGGGGCGCGGGACGCCTCGGCGGCCTCCTCGATCTCCTTGATCTTCTGGACGAGGGAGGTGGACGGCACCATGTTCGCCGCGCGGTCCAGCTTGGGCCGGTTCAGGCTCGGCAGGAAGCCCTCGGCGCGGGCGTAGGCCAGGCCGAGCCGGATCAGGTCGCGGCTCTGCTGGTAGCAGATGAACCGGGGCCGCCACTCGGGCATGTACTTGGAGTTGGCCAGGTACAGCGACTCCAGCTGCCAGAACTTCGACGCGAACGACAGGAACCGGTAGTACAGCCGCGCCACCGGGCCCGCGCCGATCTGCGAGCCGCGCTCGAACGCCGACCGCAGCATCGCGAAGTTCAGCGACATCTGCTGCGCGCCGACCAGCGCGGCCTTCTCGGCGAGCTTGGCGACCATGAACTCGTTCAGGCCGTTCTCGGCGGCCCGGTCGCGGCGCATCAGGTCCAGCGACAGCCCGGTGCGGCCCCACGGCACGAAGCTGAGCAGCCCGCGCAGCTCGCCCTGGGCGTCGAACGCCTCCACCATCACGCAGCGCCCGTCGGTGGGGTCGCCGAGCCGGCCGAGGGCCATGGAGAAGCCGCGTTCGGTCTCGTCGCCGCGCCAGGCGTCGGCGCTGCGGATCAGCTTGGCCATCTCCCAGTCGGGGATCTGCGAGTGGCGGCGGATGCGGACGGTGTACCCGGCGCGCTCGACGCGGCGCACCGCCTGGCGGACCTGCCGCATCTCCCGGCCGTCCAGGTTGAACTCGGTGAGGTCGATGACCGCCTCGTCGCCGAGCTCGATGGCGTCGAAGCCGTGCCGCCGGTAGACGTGCGCGGCGCGCTCGCCGACCGACACCGCGCCGGGGATCCAGGCGTGCGCCCGGCACTCGGCCAGCCAGGTCTCGATCGCCTGGTCCCAGGACTCGGGGTCGCCGAGCGGATCGCCGCTGGCCAGACAGACAGAACCATCGACCCGGTAGGCGATGGCCGCCTTGCCGTTCGGTGCGGTGATGACGTCCTTGTCGCGGCGCAGCGCGAAGTAGCCGAGCGAGTCCTGGTCGCCGTACTCGGCCAGCAGGCGGCGGGCGTCGAGCTCCTCCTCGGCCGACAGCACCGGGTCGCGCCGCCCCGGCCGGAACAGCGCCCAGAACGTCACGATGAGCAGGCCCGTTCCCAGGACGCCGATCAGCACGTCCACCCAGCCGGGCACGTCCACGTCGATCGGCTCGCCGGTGACGCCCGAGCCCAGCGTCGTCTGCAGCAGGACGTAGTAGGGGTGGGTGAGGAAGTCGCCGCGCGGGTTGCGGTCGGTGATCGTCACCAGGAAGGTGCCGACGCACCCGCTGACCACCAGCAGCACCGAGAACACGATGGCCGCCAGCCGCCGGTTGGCGCGGTCGGGCAGCGTGGTGAACTGCCCGCGCGCCGCCACCAGCAGCGCGGTCACTGTGAGATAGATCGCACTGGAGGCGAACGCGCCGATCGGCTGCGGCTCGTCCGGGTCGAGCAGCAGCTTCACCAGCAGCAGCACCGCCGACACCGAGTACAGGCCGAACAGCACGACCAGGATGCGCCAGGCCGCCTTCTTGCGGCGTTTGATGCCCATCGACAGCAGGATGAGCAGCAGGCCCCACGGCACGCTGGGGGAGAATCCGAGATAGAACATCCAGCGCAGCGCCCAGATGCTGAGGACCTGCACGATGATGTCGGACGACAGCCAGGACAGGATCGACAGGATGCCCGACAGGCGGGTGTACCAGAAGAAGACCGGCGGGACCGCTTCGATCAGGCTCCGCCACCTGCCCCGCGGCCCGGTGCCGCGCGGCGCGGTGCGTCCGTTGGACACGGCCGTCTGCTCCTTCATGGCCCCCCTGTCGCCACTGGAATGAGGTCCCTTAGTTGTACCGGTTGTCACTTGCATCACGCTTCGTTCTGCTGTCGCCGCCCCCGGTGCCGAACCGTGGAGTTACGGCGGACGTCGTACGGGTAGGGGGATGTGGCTTGCACGCCGGGTCCAAGATTGTCAGCAAAAGTCGATATGGTCGCGGATATGCCAAATGAGACCACCGGGGAGCGGTTGCTCGCCCAGCGCTACCGACTGGTGAACACGGTCGGCCGCGGTGGCATGGGCACGGTGTGGCAGGCTCACGATGAGGTCCTCGGTCGTGACGTTGCGGTGAAGGAGGTCATCCTTCCGCATGGTCTCACCGATGAGGAGCGGGCGGTCCAGTACAAGCGCACGTTCCGTGAGGCCCGCACCGCCGCCCGTCTCGGCCACCCCGGCGTCGTCACCGTCTACGACGTCGTGGAGGAGGACGGCCGCCCCTGGATCATCATGGAGCTCATCCAGGCGCTCTCCCTCGACCAGGTGATCAAACAGGAGGGGCCGCTGGAGGTCCGGCGGGCCGCCGACATCGGCCGCCAGATGCTCGCCGCCCTGCACGCCGCGCACGAGGCGGGCGTCCTGCACCGCGACGTGAAGCCGTCCAACGTGCTGGTCACCACGGGCGACCGCGCCGTCCTCACCGACTTCGGCATCGCCACCGCCGCGGGCGACGCCACGCTGACCCAGACCGGCCTGGTCATGGGCTCGCCCGCCTACATCGCCCCCGAGCGGGCCCGGGGCCGCACCGCCGGCCCCGCCTCCGACCTGTGGTCGCTCGGCGTCACCCTCTACACGATGCTGCACGGCAAGTCGCCGTTCGAGCGCTCCGAGCCGATGGCCGCGCTGGTCGCCGTCATCTCCGAGGAGCCGGCCCCGCCGGAGCGCGCGGGCCGCCTGACCCCCGTCATCGAGGGCCTGCTCCGCAAGAACCCCGACGAGCGCATGGACGCCATCGAGGCCGGGGCCCTGCTGGACGCGATCGTCCGCCAGGAGACCGTCGACACCCAGCGCACCATGGCGGTGGAGTACACCGAGGAGACCTTCGAGGAGCCCGCCTCCGCCGAACCCGAGCCCGAGCCCGCCCCGAAGCGCTCCTCACGCTGGCGCACCGAGCCGAAGCCGACCCCCGTCCCGATGGCCGAGACCCGCGTGACCCCGGCGGCCCGGCAGGAGGCCCCGACGCCTCCCGCCAGCGGCGGGTCCTGGCCGGTGGGCGACCGCACCGAACCGGCGTCCGGCGTCGGGGGGAGTTCCGGCGGCCGCCGCAACCTGCTGCTGCTCGGCGCGGCGATCCTGGTGATGCTGCTGCTCGTCGGCGGCGTCGCCCTGTTCCTCACGGGCGACGACAAGCCGGCCGCCAACCAGAGCGACAAACGCCCGACCGGCCAGCAGACGAAGCCCCCCGCGTCCAAGCCCCCCTCGTCCTCCCCGCCCCCGACGAAGACGACCCCGACCAAGACCGCCGAAGCCGACGGCGTCCCCGCGGGCTTCCGCCGGTACGAGGACGGCACCGGCTTCTCGGTCGCGGTCCCGAAGGACTACCGCGGACCGCGCCACAAGGGCAGCAGCGTCTACTTCGACGCCCCGGGCGGCCGCGGCTACATCCAGATCGACCAGACCCCGAACGCCAACTCCAGCGCGCTGGCGGACTGGCAGCGCCAGGAGCAGGCGACCTCCCGTTCCAACTTCCGGAACTACGACCGCATCCGCATCGAGAAGACCGGAGACCAGCCGCCCGTCCCCGACACCGGGGACGGCAGCAAGTCGGCGGACTGGGAGTTCACCCACGGCAACGGCAGCCGCACCCGTGTGCTGAACCGCGGCTTCGTGATGGGCAAGCGGGGCTACGCCATCCTCATCTCCGCCCCCGAGAGCGAGTGGGAGGAGACCATCGCCAAGCTCCGGCCCGTCTTCGCCACCTTCAAGGGCGCGGACGACTGACCCCGGGCGGGATCACGGGTTGCGGCCCGAGACGCGGAAGCGGACGGCCTTGGAGCAGTGGATCAGGCCGCCGTCCCAGAAGCAGGCGCGGAAGTAGATCTGGCGCCTCTCGCTGAGGTTCTTGGTGTAGATGGCGTTGGACCGCGCGCCGACGTTGCCGACGCGGTGCCACTTGTCCTTGACGCCGACGTAGTTCCATTCGGTCCAGCCTGAGCTGTAGGAGCCGGACGCGTTGTTCCAGATGCGGAAGTAGTCCCCGTTGGGATACCAGGTGACCCCCACCACGTTGCGGCCGTACTGGACCCAGTTGCGGTAGGGGACGGCGGCTTCGGCGGGGGTGACGGTGGCCGCCAGGACGGCGCTGGTCAGACCCAGTGTCAGGACGGTGGACTTGACGGAAAGGCGCACGGTGGGTTGCTCCTCCGGTCAGGAGATCGTCAGTGGGCAGTGGAACACGGGAGGATCTCCGTGGCAAGCTTCGCATTGCGGGATGAGTGAGGCTTTTGTGGGGTTTGTATGCGGATTCGTTAGGTCGGGTCGGTAGAGTCGCGACTCATGTCGGCGGGGGTAGAGGAGACGCAGGGGCAGTCCCGGCTGCTGGCCGGGCGCTACCGGCTGACGTCCGTGGTCGGGCGCGGCGGTATGGGCACCGTGTGGCGGGCCTGGGACGAGGCGCTGCACCGTGAGGTGGCCGTCAAGGAGGTCGCGCTGCACCCCTCGCTCAGCGAGGAGGAGCGCGCGCAGCGCCACGAGCGCACCCTGCGCGAGGCGCGGGCGTCGGCGCGCCTCAACCACCCCGGCGTCGTCACCGTCCACGACGTCGTGGACGAGGACGGGCGGCCCTGGATCGTCATGGAACTCGTCCAGGCCCGGTCGCTCCAGGAGGTCGTCGACGCCGACGGGCCGCTGCCGCCGGGGCGGGTCGCGGCGATCGGACGGCAGGTCGCCGGGGCGCTGCGGGCCGCGCACGCCATCGGCATCCTGCACCGCGACGTCAAGCCCGCCAACGTCCTGATCACCCCCGACGGGCGCGCCGTGCTCACCGACTTCGGCATCGCGCAGATCGCCGGGGACGCCACCCTCACCCAGGCCGGGATGATCATGGGGTCGCCCGCCTACATGTCGCCCGAACGGCTCAACGGCGAGCGCGCCCGGCCCGCCTCCGACCTGTGGGCGCTCGGCGCGACCCTGTACGCCGCCTGCGAGGGGCGCGCCCCGCACCACCGCGACGACGCGATGGCGATGCTGGCCGCCGTGATGACGCAGGACCCGCCGCCGCCCCGCAACGCCGGTCCGCTCGCCCCCGTCCTCGCCGCGCTCCTGGAGCGCGATCCGGCCCGCCGGATGGGCGTCGACGCCGCCGAGGCGACGCTGAGCCGCATCGTGGCGGACGAGGCCGCCCGCACCGCCCCCGACATCGGCCCGGCCGCGCCGCCCGCCGCACAGGGCGCCACAGCGTCCGGTGCGTCCACCGCCCCGGGCGGTGCGACCCTCGTGCGGACGGGGCCGGCCGCGACGCCGTCCGTCCCCGTCCCGCCCGCGCCGGTCCCGTGGCCGCAGGAGACCGGCCCGGTCCGGAGACGCCGGTTCCGGCAGCCCGGCTGGGTGACCCTCCTGGAGGCGGTGCTCACCGTCGCCGTGATCGTGGCGGTCGTCGTGGCGACGTTCACCTCGGACGGCGGCGACAGGACCGGCGACAAGACCGGCGACAGGGCCGGGGACAGGACGGGGGGCTCCGTGGCGTCCGCCGAGACGGGGAAGAAGAAGGCCGTCGTCCCGGAGAAGACCGCGACGAAGCCCACGCTGCCGCCGGGGATGCGCTGGGCGGGCATGCAGGACGGCTACCGCATCCCCGTCCCCGCCGGATGGACGATGCGCCGCGACTCGGGCGACCGCGTCTACTGGCTCGACCCGAGGTCCGACGCCTACATCATGGTCGACCGCACCGCCTGGACCGGCGACCCGATCCAGCACTGGGTGGACTGGGAGAAGGAGGTCCTGGCCAAGGGGCAGCCGCGCGGCTACCGCCGGATCACGCTGCGCCCCACCGAGGTGCAGGGGAAGAAGGCCGCCGACCTGGAGTTCGTCTGGAGCGACGGGCTGCGCGCCAAGGACCGCGGCGTGGTGATCGAGGGGCAGTCCTACGCGGTCATGGTCGCGGTTCCGGCATCGCAGTGGAACCAACGTCTGGAGAGCGTGAACAATGTCCTCGACGGCTTTCACGTGTGAGTCGTCCTTGAACCTGGGCGTGTGTTCGCGCGTCCCAGATACGACAGATGTCGCTGAGGCGTGCGCGCGGTGCTCCTCTAGGCAGCATCGCGGGTGACGGGGGACCATTCAGACATGGGAGAGGGTCGGCTGTTGGCCGCCCGCTACCGGCTCGACGCCGTGGTGGGCCGGGGCGGGATGGGCACGGTGTGGCGCGCCCACGACCTCATGCTCGACCGCGAGGTCGCGGTCAAGGAGGTCGTGCTGCCGCCGGGACTCACCGACTCCGAGCGGGACGTGCTCATCGAGCGCACCTTCCGGGAGGCGCGGGCGTCGGCGCGGCTGAACCACCCCGGCGTCGTGACCGTCCACGACGTCGTCGAGGAGGACGGCAGCCCCTGGATCGTGATGGAGCTGGTCCGCGCCCGCTCCCTCCAGGACCTGCTGGAGGAGGGCCCGCTGGCGCACCGGCGGGTGGCCGAGATCGGCCTGCAGATGCTCGGGGCGCTGCGGCACGCCCACGAGAAGGGCATCCTGCACCGCGACGTCAAGCCCTCCAACGTCCTGATCACCGACTCCGGCCGGGTCGTGCTCACCGACTTCGGCATCGCGCAGATGGAGGGCGACGCGACCCTCACCCAGACCGGCCTGGTCATGGGGTCGCCCGCCTACATCCCGCCGGAACGCGCCCAGGGCCAGCGCGCCGTCCCCGCCTCCGACCTGTGGGCGCTCGGCGCGACCCTGTACGCGGCGCTGGAGGGGCGCTCCCCCTACGAGCGCAGCGACGCGATGTCGTCGTTGCAGGCGGCGCTGGTCGAGCCGGTGCCGCCGCCGCGCAACGCCGGTCCGCTCGCCCGCGTGCTGGAGGGGCTGCTGGCGCGCGAGCCGGTGCACCGGATGACCGCCGCGCAGGCCGAGCCGCTGCTGACGCGGGTGGCGACGATGCCCGCGCCGGTCGTGCCGCCGACGGTGGCCGACGCCCGCGCCGAGGCGCTGACCTCGGCCGACGAGACCGTGCTCGACGAGACGATGCTGGACGAGCCGTCGGGGCGGCGCCGCCCCGACATCGCGGCCGAGACGATCCTGGACGCCACCGAGATCGCGCCGTACACGCGCCGCGACCCGGAGAGCACGCCGAACCGCCGCTCCGGGGAGAACCGGCCCGACGAGCGCCGTTCCACCGAGCACCGCTCCAACGGCAACTGGTCGGCCGGCCAGGGCACCCCCGGCGTCGATCCCGAGGCGCGGACCGTGCTGGAGTCGCAGTGGTCGGCCGGGCCGGGCCCGCGCACACCCGAGCCGTGGGAGCGCCAGCCCTCCTACCAGCACCAGTGGCAGCAGCCGCCGTCCCCGCCGGCCGACGCCGACCGCGAACGCCGCAAGACCACGGTCATCGTCACGGCCGCGGTGGTCGTGGTGGTGCTGGCCGTGCTGATCGGCGCGTTCCTGCTGCGCACGCAGCTGTGACCTGACGCCCGTTCCGGGAGGCAGGGGCGCGGGGACGGTCAGTCGCCCAGCGCGTCCACGGCCAGCCGCAGCTCGTCGACGTGCTTGACGAGCTGGGCGAACGCCTCGCCCGTGCCCTCGCCCTCGGCCTGGAGCCGCTCGACGTCGTCCTCCACGGCCGTCACGTGCTGGCGCAGCCGCCGCAACGGCTCGCAGTCCACCCCCGAGTGCTCGGCCAGCGACCGCCGCAGCATCGTCGCCTGCTCCCGCAGCCGCAGGTTGCGGTGGTGCAGCTCGACGAAGACCGACACCTTGGCGCGCAGCAGCCACGGGTCGAACGGCTTGGTCAGGTAGTCCACCGCCCCGGCCGCGTAGCCGCGGAACGCCTCGGCGCCCGCCTCGCCCGCCGCCGTCAGGAAGATGATCGGGATGTCACGGGTGCGGGGACGGCTCTTGATGTGCTGGGCGCACTCGAAGCCGTCCATCCCCGGCATCACCACGTCCAGCAGGATCAGAGCGAAGTCGTCGTTGAGCAGCTCGCGCAGCGCGTCGTGCCCGGAGGTCGCCGTGACCACCTCGACGGGCAGCGCGTCCAGTACGGCCGCCAGCGCGACCAGGTTCTCGGCGCGGTCGTCCACGGCCAGGACCCGCGTGGTGTTCGGCACCACATCTCCTTCGCCTCGGCGGCCACCACGGCGTGCGCTGTCCAGACTGTCACGCCCGTCCGACCGATGACAGCGAATCCGCACACGGCGCGTGGATTCAGGGGAGCCAGCCCGGTTTCACCAGTCCGGACTCGTAGGCGAACACCACCAGCTGCGCCCGGTCCCGCGCACCCAGTTTGATCATGGTGCGGCTGACATGGGTCTTGGCGGTGGCGGGGGAGACGACCAGGCGCCGCGCGATTTCCTCGTTGGACAGTCCGGCCCCGACCAGCGTCATCACCTCGCGTTCGCGGTCGGTGAGGGAGTTCAGCCGCGGCGACACGATCGGTTCGCGGGCCTTGGCCGCGAACTCGGCGATCAGGCGGCGGGTCACGCTCGGCGACAGCAGCGCGTCCCCGGCCGCCACCGCCCGCACCGCGTGGATCAGCTCGACCGGCTCGGTGTCCTTGACCAGGAACCCGCTGGCCCCGCCGCGCAGCGCCTCGAAGACGTACTCGTCCAGCTCGAAGGTGGTGAGGATGACGATGCGGATGCCGCCCAGCCGCTCGTCGGAGGCGATCCGCCGGGTGGCGGCCAGCCCGTCCAGGCCGGGCATCCGGATGTCCATCAGGATCACGTCGGGCCGCAGCCGCCGGGCCTGCTCGACGGCCTGCTCCCCGTCGTCGGCCTCGCCGACCACCTCGATGTCGGGCTGGGCGTCCAGCAGCGCCCGGAACCCGGCGCGGACCAGGCCCTGGTCGTCGGCGAGCAGCACCTTGATCATTTCGTCTCCTCGGCGCGTCGGTCGGTGGGCAGCACGGCCCGCACCCGGAAGCCGCCGCCCGCGCGGGGACCGGCCTCGAACGTCCCGCCCAGCGCGACCGCCCGCTCCCGCATCCCGCGCAGCCCGCTGCCGCCGTGCCCGTCGGACCCGTGCTCGCTCGCGGGCTGCTCGCCCGGCGGGGACGTCCCGCGCCCGTCGTCGTCGACCCGGACGTGGACCTCGTGCTCACCGTAGGCGATGCGGACCCGCGCCGTCACCGGCCCGGGGCCCGCGTGCCGGGCGATGTTGGTCAGCGACTCCTGCACGATCCGGAACGCGGCCAGGTCCGCCCCGGCGGGCAGCGGGCGCCGCTCCCCGGCGACCTCGGCCTCGACGCGCAGCCCGGCCGCGCGGGCCCGGTCCAGCAGGTCGTCGAGGCGGTCCAGCCCGGCGGTCGGCGACCGGGGCGCGGCGCGGCCGTCCTCGTCCGGCGCGCGCAGCGCCCCGATCATCGACCGCATCTCGGTCAGCGCCTCCTTGGACGCCTCCTTGATCGCGGCCAGGGCCTCGCGGGCCTGCGCCGGGTCGTCGTCCAGCAGGTGCAGCGCCACCCCGGCCCGGACGTTGATCATGGAGATGTTGTGGCCGAGCACGTCGTGCAGCTCGCGGGCCATGCGCAGGCGCTCCTCGCTGGCCTGGCGGCGCTGCTCCTCGGCGCGGACGCGCGCGGCGGCGGCGGCCCGCTGCCGCCGCATCCGGACCAGCTCGGCCGACACCAGCACCGCCAGCGCCCAGCCGCCCGCGTACGCGGCCATGCCGAGGTCGGGCCGCTCCACCGGGAACAGCTCGCCGGTCCGGCCCCGCCGCTCGGGAGCGACGCCGATCACCGAGGTCAGCGTCAGGTACGCGCCCGACCCCAGGAACGTCCCCGCCCACGCCACCAGCCGGTGCCCGGCCGTCACCGCCGCGGACATCGCCACCACCAGGGACAGGAACACCGGCCCGTAGGTGTAGGCGCGCAGCAGGTACAGCACGGTGACCGCGCCGACGCCGGCCAGGACGGCCACCGGGTGCCGCCGGCGCAGCAGCAGCAGCGCGGGCCCGGCCAGCAGCAGCCCCACCCCCAGCGCGTCCAGGTCGGCGCTGTGCGGGAACGGGTCCGGCCCGGCCGGCCGCTCCGCCCAGGGCGGCCCGCCGCCGTGCGAGGGCCCGCTCTGGGCCCCGAACGACCCCACCACCTGGACGAGCGCGACGAACGCGGGGACCGCCCACACCGGCCACGCCGACGGCAGCGGCAGCCGCGCCGCCGCTCCGGGACCGTAAGGAGAAGTGCTCACACCACGGACGGTAACCCCCGGCCGTGCCCGCGCACGTCACCCGTACGGAGTGACCCGGCTACGCCGCCGGGCGTACGCCGGTGGTCACTCGGCGGCGAGGTGGGCGTTCAGCCAGGTCATGATCTTCGGCATCGTGCCGCGCCAGTCCTTCAGCGAGCCGCCCGTCCCCGGGGCGGCGAGCTTCTCGGCGCGCAGCGGCTCCTTGGCCAGCCCGGCGAACCGGCCGGCCTGCTCCAGCGGCCGGCCGCTGTCCTGCCCGGCGCCCAGCAGCAGCGACACCGGCGGCTGCGGCAGGTTCGCCAGCCGCCACAGCAGGTCGTTGTCCTGCCGGTAGGTGCGGCTGCCGCCGTACAGGTCGGCCCTGGGGCCGCCGGGCCGGGTCGTCACCGAGCCGCCCGGCAGGTCGAACGTGCCGTTGAGGCTGACGCCCGCCACGAACGCGTCCGAGTGCAGCATCGCGTACCGGGCCGCGCACTGGCCGCTGGTCCCGAACCCGGCGACCGCCCAGCCCCGGCGCGTCAGCGGCGTGCGGTAGGTGTCGGCGACCGCGACCGTCAGGTCCTGGGTGTAGAACGTCTCGGCCTGCCCGAAGCCGTGGCCGGGCACGTCGAAGCAGGACGGCGGGTGGCCGCCGGCCGCCGCGACGGTCGTGGGGTGCTTGCGCAGCCCCTTGTCCGCGCCGACCCCGGCGGGCGGCTCGGTGGTCTGCGTCAGCGCCCGGTGGGAGCGGGTCATCACGTAGATCGTCGGCCGGGCGTGGCCGTCGGCGACGGCCTTGGCGGCCTGCTCGGGCAGCTTCGCCTGCTTGATCCAGTCCTGCCTGCCGTCCGACGCCCCGCCCGACAGCAGCAGCACGACGGGCAGCCGCTTGTCCTTGTACTCGGCCCGGAAGTACTCCGGGGGGAGGTAGACGTACGCCTCGGCGTCCAGCCCGGACCGCGCGCCCTTGATCTGGAGCCGGTCGACCTGGCCGTCCTTGGCGGGCGAGGGGCCGTGGCCGCGCCGCCTGGGCGCCAGGTCGGTGGTGGTGCGGTGGACCAGGGCGTCGGGCCGCGCCTCCCGTCCCTGGTCGCTCTGCACGGAGTTGACCTGGACGCGGCCCCCGTCCCCGCCGAGCAGGTCGTCCCAGGTCGGGTAGAACACGAAGTACTTGTTGGCGACCAGCACGATCGCGGCGGTCAGCAGCCCCTGGGAGGCCAGCACCAGCCCGGAGCGGGCCGCGACGGCGCGGACGCCGCCCCGGCCGAACCTCGGCCACAGCACGACCGTGGCGGTCAGCGCCGCGACCGCGACCAGGATCACGGGGAGCAGGAAACCCCACTGGGTCGGCTCCACGTCATTCCCCCTTCAGGTGGTCGCTCATCCACTCCAGCGTGGGCGGGATGTACTTGCGGAAGGTCTTGAAGTTGTGGCCGCCGGTGGGCAGCAGCACCTTGTCGACCCGCAGCGGGGGCCGCGCGGCGGCCATGAACTTCTGCGCGTCCTTGTAGGTCTTCTCGCCGACCAGCGCCGACCCGACCATGATCGAGACCGGGGGCTGCGGCAGGTTCTCCAGCCGCCAGATCAGGTTGTTGCGCTGGCGCAGCTCCCTGCTGCGGTCGTAGAGCTGGCGGGTGGTGGTGTCGAGGATCGCGCGGAAGTGCCCGCCCAGGGTGGCCCCGGCGACGAACCGGTCGGAGTGCAGCATCGCCAGCTTGACGGCGCAGTACCCGCCCGCCGAGTAGCCCGCCACGCCCCAGCCCTGGCGGTCGCGCGCGGTCCGGTAGGCGCCCATGACCGCCTCGGGCACGTCCTGGGCGAAGAACGTCTCCACCTTCGGCCCGCCCGGGACGTCGGCGCACTCGGTGTCCCAGCCCTCGTGCACGGTCGGCCGCATCATCACGTGGATCATCGGCTTGACCTTGCCGGCCTTGCCGAGGTTGAGGACCTCCTCGGGGATGTGGCCGTTCTGGATCCAGGTCAGCCGGTTGGCCGCCGGGTACCCGGCGATGTAGAGCGCGACCGGCAGGCGCTTCTGGGCGTACCCGGGCTGGAAGTACTGCGGCGGCAGGTACACGTACGCCTCGGACTCGATGCCGGTGCGCACGCCCTGGATCGTCATGTAGTCGACCCGGCCGACCTTCTCGGGCTTGCCCTTGGCCGGGTTGAGGTCGGTGCGCGGCTTGAGGTCGGCGCGGGAGGCGGCCACGCGCCCGTTGCCGAGGTTGCCGGCGGCGACCGCGTTGTGCCGCCCGGTCTGCTGCTTCTGCCGGGCGTCGCCGCCCGCCGCGCCCATCAGGCCCTGCCAGGAGTCGTAGAACAGGTAGTGCTTGTTGACCGCCGTCAGCAGCGTCAGCAGGACCACGACCTGCGTGCCGACCAGCACGCCGAGGCGCGCCGCCGCGCGCACCGGTCCGGGCTTGGCGAGCCGCGACCACCCCCACACCGTCGCGGCCATGCAGCCGAACGTGAGCAGGGCGAGCAGCCCGAGCAGGCTCCAGCTCGTCAGTCCCACAACAGCGTCTCCTCAGTCCCGGGCCCCGCCCCCGAGTCGGCCGGGCGCAATGACTAACTCAGCGAACGTCCAGCCGAGTTCCAGGTGGCGTTCAGAAAATGAAAAAAGATCGTAATGGGGGAGTGCCATCGCGCGCGTCGTCATGACGCGTCGGCACTTTGCGTGATAGCGCGGTGCCAACGCGTCAATTCAATGCGCGGGGGTGTACTCCACCCATCCGGGATCGCCGTGATGTCACGGGAACGTGATGCGTCTGCGACGCCTGCCGCCGTCGTTTCACCCGGTCCAGCGGACCGGCAGCCGTTCGAAGCCGTGGCGGGCACTCGACCGCAAGGGTAGCGGCTCACCGGCGAATCCGGGACGTCCCGGACGAAAGACGATCTCGGTGAGGAACGCGTGCAGGTGCACCCGCGCCAGCCGCCGCCCCAGGCAGGCGCGCGCGCCGTGGCCGAACCCCAGATGCGCCGGGGCGCCGCGCAGGAACCGGTCGGCGGCGAACCGCTCCGGGTCGGGGAACGCCGTCGCGTCGTGGTTGGCGGAGGCGAGCCACAGCGACGCCCGCTCGCCCGGCAGCAGCGGCACCCCGCCCAGTGACGTGGCACGACGCACCGTGCGGGGGACCCGCAGGACGGGCGTCCACCACCGCATCACCTCCTCGACGGCGCTGTCGAGCAGGGCCGCGAACGCCGCCGGGTCCCCGCCGGACCGCTCCCTCAGCAGCGCCAGCTCCCGGGGGTGGCGGACCAGCGCGCACAGCCCGCCCGCCAAGGTGTTGCGGACCGTCTCGGGCAGGTCCGGCGCGACCTGTGTGACGAAGTCCACACCCTCCTCGCCCGCCTGGACCAGCCGGTCCACCAGCGCCGCCGCCGGGGGGTCCATGTCGATCGGGGCGTCGGCCGGGCCCGCGGGGCCGGCGGGGGCCGGGTGGGCGGCCCGTCCGCGTTCCTCCAGGGCGGTCGGGCCGTGCGGCGGCTCGGCGATCTCGGGCGCGAACAGCTCGGGGTGGCTCAGCGCGCGGCGGACGTCGGCGTACCGCAGCACCGCCCACGACCCCTCGGCCAGCCACACCACCGGGATGCGCTCGCGCAGCCGCTCCAGCCGCCCGTGGGGCACGCCCCGCGCGTAGGTGTCGGGGGAGCACAGCGCCTCGGCGTCGGAGACCGGCGAGGCGCCGTGCCGCCGCCGCGTCATCCCGCCAGCCACTCGCCGGTCTCGACGCTGACCAGGCCGTGCCGGGCGGCCTCGATCACCGCCTCGCGCTGCGAGTGGACGCCGAGCTTGCTCAGCACGCTCTGCACGTGGCTGCGCGCCGTGCTGCGGGTCACGCCCATCGCCTTGGCCAGCGCCTGGGTGGACTCGCCGCGCGCCAGCCGGGTCAGTACCTCGCGTTCGCGGGGGGTGAGGAACTGCGCGACCTTCTGCGCCTGGCTGCGCGGCCGGACGGGCGGGGGAGGGGGCGCGGCGCGGTCGGCGACCACCTCGCCCGCCGCCACCCGGTCCAGCACGTCGAGGACGTCCCCGGCCTGCTGCCCCTTGTGCGCGAAGCCCCGCACGCCCGCCGCCAGCCCCGCCTTCACCACCGGCTCCTCCAGGAACGCGGTCAGCACCACGAACGCGGTGCCCGGCGCGGCGGCGCGCAGCCGCGGCATCCAGTCCAGCGCCGTGCCGGACGGGAAGTGCAGGTCGATCAGGCACACGTCGGGCCGGTGCTCGCGCAGCACCGGCAGCGCGTCCTCGGGGGAGTAGGCGACCCCCACGACGGCGTGCCCGGCGTCGGCGAGCACCAGCGACAGCGAGTCGGCGAACACCGCGTGGTCGTCGCAGACGACGACCCGCATGGATGCGGCGACCCTCATGGATGCGGCCGCCAATCGTCGCCCGGGTCCCCGGCGCCCGGGTCCCCGGCGACCGGGCCGCCGTCGGGTGGCGGCGCGGCGGGCAGCAGCAGCCGGACCCGCGCGCCGCCCATCTCGCCGGTGCGGATCTCCAGGCTGCCGCCGTAGCCGGAGACCAGGTCGTGCACGATGCCCAGGCCGAGCGAGGACAGCCCGCCCGGGGCCCGGCGGCCGAAGCCGGGGCCGTCGTCGTCGACCTGGATCACGACCCAGCCGTGCTCGACCGCGACCCGCACGTCCACCCGGCCCTCGGCGACGCGGCAGGCGTTGTCCAGCACGTTGCGCAGCGCCCGCCACAGCGCGACCGCGTCCATGTGCGCCCACGCCCGGCCCGCCGGCCCGTCCACCGCCAGGCCCACCCGGTGCGGCGTGGCCAGCCGGGCCCCGGCGACGGCCTCCGCGACCAGCTCGTCCACGCGGATGCGCTCGGGGTGGCGCGGCGGCTCGGCGGCCGCGTCGTCGTCCTCGTCGAGCCGCCGGATGAGGTGGTCCAGCCAGCGGGTCTCGCCGAGCAGCTGCTCGACGCGCGCGCGGCTGGTCTCGCCGATGTCGTCGGCGACCGCGACGGCCGAGGCCAGCATGATGATCGTGCCGAGCTCGTGACGGATGTCGTGGCGCAGCCGCCGCCGCCACAGCCCCGGGTCCCCCGACTCCGGGTCCGCGACGGGTGCGCCGCCGTGTCGCTCTCCGTCGAACAGCGCGGCCAGAGGATCGGGCGTGTCCACCGGTGACGACCGAGACTGCCCGTGGTTCATGGAAGGACCCCCGTCCGTAATACCAGCACCGACTCGACCGTCACCCCGCGTTGCCGGTGATGTCCAGTCAATTGACCGCAACCGACCGTCTTGTGACCGGAAGTGGACATGGCGAATTGTCAGTAAACCACTTCCATTATCCAGACGTCCAAGTGAAGATTGTCCCTCTTGTGGAGGACATTTCTTTCCCGCTTCCGGTGTGGCGGCCCTCCCCATTGCGGTGATATGGCTGTTCGATCCCCTTTTCCGGTCGGCTCGAAACTGCACCCCTCCGCCGTGTTCCCCCTGCTCACAGGACCGGCGAAAGCGCGACGCGGAGAGGGTTGCGGCCACCGGAACCGATCATTGCGGCGATCATTCGGCGCGCGGCCCGTCCGTTCTAGATCGTTCGCCGCCGTCCGGCGGGCCGGGCGCCCACTCGGCGGACGGGAGGCCGCATTGATCCACCGGGCTACGATAGGGCAACGTTCGCGAGGGAAGTCCGGTTCCTTGAAGTAATGGAAATGTGTCCGGCAAGAAATTCCCCCCGCAATTACGGATCATGGGCCGCTCGCCGCGCGCCCCCCGTGCCGCGCCACCGCCAGGGGGTGGCCCGATGCGTCCGAGTAAGCCGGTTCGTGCTATGTTCTCCCTGCTTATCGGGGATTTAGAGGGGTTCTGCGTGAAACGGGGCAAGCTCGTTCTGTTGGGTCTCGCGTTCATCCTGGTGGTGGCCGTGATGGAAGTCGCCGCACTCCAACTGGGGTCGCTGGAACTACCCATGCCGGACGGCCCGGTCGCCGACCCCACCAAGCAGCCCTAGCGCGGCCCGGTCACAGGGCCGGGAGCTCGGGGCCCCGGCAGGTGTCGCACGCCCGCCGCGTCTCCACCGGCGGAGGACGGCGCACCGGCCGGTACTCGGGCAGCAGCCGCCGCAGCAGCAGCCGCACCCGGTCGGGATCCCCGGCCTCGGCGGCGGCCTCCAGCGCGTCCAGCAGGCGCGGCAGCCCCGCCGGGGGCGTGGCGGGCCGGGTCGCCCAGATCCTGGGATGGGCGGTGCGGATCAGCGGCTCGGAGTCGGAGAACGTCTTCTCCGCCAGCTTCTCGCCGGGCCCCAGTCCGCTGAACCGGATCGTCACCTCCGGCAGCCGGAGCTGCTCGGCGTACCGGTGCACCAGCTCCACCACCGGCACCGGGTCGCCGACGTCCAGCGCGAACGTCTCGGCCCGCTCGGCCATCGCCGCGGCCTCCAGCAGCAGCCCCGCCGCCTCGGCCGCCGTCATGAAGTGCCGCGCCACCTCCGGGTGGGTGATCGTGACGGCCTCCCCGGCGGCGATGCGGCGCGCCAGCAGCGTCAGCAGCGGCCCCGCCGGGCCCAGCACGTTGCCGACCCGCACCGCCGCGAACCGGGTCCGGCCCCCGGCCGCGCCGGTCAGCAGCATCTCGCACAGCCGCATCGTCGCGCCGTACACCGACGTCGGCTCGGCCGCCTTGTCCGACGACACCAGCACCAGCCGCTCCACGTCGGCGCGGACGGCGCTGTCGAGGACGTGGCGGGCCCCCGCGACGTTGGCGGCCACGCCCCGGCACGGGTCGCGCTCCACCGCGGCCAGCTCGTTGGGCCCGGCGGTGTGGAACACCAGGTCGGGCCGGGCCCGCCCGACCACCTCGGCGATCCGGTCGCGGTCGCGCACGTCGGCCTCGGCCGCGTGCACCCGCGTCCGCTCCAGCCGCCCGGTCATCTCGTGGCCGAGCCGCCGCAGCCGCTCGCCGTCCACGTCGACCAGCCACAGCGCGGCCGGTTCGAGCCGCTTCACCTGGTGGCACAGAGCCGACCCGACCGTCCCGCACGCCCCGGTGACCAGCACGCGCCGGCCGCGCACCAGCCGCCGTCCGCGCTGCCCCGCCACGACCTCGTCCCGCCCCAGCAGCCGCACCAGCGGGCTCGCCTCGTCGGCGGGACCGGCGGTCCGGCGGGAGCGGCGGCGGAGGAACCGGGGCACGCTCACCCCCGCGCCCAAGGCGCCCTGAACACGTTCTCCACGGTCTTCCCCTCCGGCCTCGTCAGGGCCGAGCGTAGGAACCCCGCCTGGTGATCGAATCACCCGTTCGGACGAACCCCCGCTACGTCATTGGCGGGAGCGCCGGTCCGCCGTCCGGCGATCAGTGCGGGCGGTCCCGGGACGAGGGACGCATCCCCGCGCGCATGGCCAGGGTGATCGCCTCCAGCGCCGAGTGCATGTCGAGCTTGGCCAGCAGGTTCTGGGTGTGGGTGCGGACGGTGTTGGCCGACAGCCCGAGCCGGTCGGCGATCTCGTTGCGGTTGAGGCCGTCCACCATGCACTGGAGGACCTCGCGCTCCCGCGCGGTCAGCTGGTCCAGCGGCGAGGGCCCGCCGCCGCCCGCCGGGGCGTCGGCCAGCAGCCTCCGCAGCACCTCGCCGAGCACCTCCGGCGGGATCCACCCGCCCTGCCGCGCCGAGCCGCGGATGACCCGCGCGACCCGGTCGGCGCTCTCGGTCTTGGACAGCCACCCGACCGCGCCGCGCCGGACCGCCTGCACCATCGTGCCGAGGTCGCTCATCGCGGTGAGCATCACCACCCGCACGTCGGGGTGCCGCTCCCGCAGCCGGTCCAGCACGTCCAGCCCGTTCTCGGCGCCCAGCGCGACGTCCAGGACGACGACGTGCGGGCGTTCGGTGGCGGCCAGGGCCAGCGCGCGGCGGCCGTCGGCGGCCACCGGCAGGACGACCAGGTCGGGCTCGCGCGCCAGCCGCGCCGCCAGGGCCTCGGCGAACAGCGCGTGGTCGTCCACGATGAGGACGCGGGTGGGCTGATGCATGCCTCCGACCATGCCCGGCCCGACCATGAAACGGATCCCGCAAACGCTGTACGTCGACGTCCCGGACGCCCGAGGCGCCCGCGACGGCCTGAAGGCCGACGATCAGGGCTGCATGATCACATCACACCGTTTCGGATGAGCGTCGGTGAACACTCGGCGCCGGTGCTTGGTCGCGGCAACCATGCGTATGGAGAACGGCAGCACAGTGTCTGACGGTCCTGATGCCGTTACATTTGGTTACGGTCGGGTGTGTCGCGTATGCGGGGGTCGGTGTGTGGCTTCGGTACAGCTTTCGCCTGTATCCCAACGGCCCTCAGCGCGCCGCGTTGGCCCGCGCGTTCGGATGCGCTCGCGTGGTCTACAACGACGCGCTGCGCATCCGTGAAGACGCCCGCGCCGCCGGGTTGCCGTTCGTGACCCCAAACGAGCTGTCCCGGCGACTCACTGCGGCCAAGAAGGCCCCCGGGAGGGCCTGGCTCGGTGAGGTGTCGGCGGTGGTGCTGCAACAGTCCTTGCGGGATCTGGACGCGGCCTACCGCGCCTTCTTCGACGGGCTCAAAGGCAAGCGGCCGAGGGTGGGCCCGCCCCGGTTCAAGTCCCGCAAGGACACCCGGCAGGCGATCCGGTTCACCGCCAACGCTCGTTGGAAGATCACTCCCGGCGGCGACCTGTCCCTCCCCAAGATCGGGCAGGTGCGGGTCAGGTGGTCCCGGACCTTGCCGTCCGTCCCGTCCACGGTGACGGTGGTCAAGGACGCGGCGGGTCGGTACTTCGCCTCGTTCGTGGTGGAGGTCGCCCCCGAGCCGCTGCCGCCGGTCGCGCCGCAGGTGGGAGTCGATCTGGGGTTGGGGCATTTCGCGGTGCTGTCGGACGGCACCAAGATCACCTCCCCGCGTTTCCTGCGCCGGGCCGAGAAACGTCTCAAGCGCGCCCAGCGGGCGCTGTCCCGCAAGGTCAAGGGGTCCAAGAACCGGGAGAAGGCCAGGCTTCGTCTCGCCCGCGCCCATGTGCGGGTGGCCGATGCGCGGCGAGAGTTCCATCACCGGGTCTCCACCAGGCTCGTTCGCGAGAACCAAGCGATCGCCGTGGAGGACCTGGCGGTGAAGGGACTGGCACGCACCCGCTTGGCCAAATCCGTGCACGACGCCGGATGGGTGCAGTTCGTGGCGATGCTGGAGTACGAAGCGGCCAAGCACGGACGGACTCTGGTGCGCATCGGTCGGTTCGAGCCGACCTCGCAGGTCTGCTCGGCCTGCGGGGTCAAGGACGGTCCCAAGCCCCTGTACGTTCGCGTCTGGAGGTGCAGGGCGTGCGGGACGGTGCTGGACCGCGACATCAACGCGGCGATCAACGTCGCCAAGGCCGCCGGACTGGCGGTGACAGCCTGTGGAGCGCGGGTAAGACCGGAACCCGTTCCGGCGCGGCGCCGCGAAGCAGGAACCCACCGAGACGGTCAACCGACCGTGGTAGGAATCCCTCACCCCTTCGGGCGGGGGAGCGGAAGTCAACACAGCACCGACACGCGCAACGAGCCCCTCAACCTGATTCTCGGCCGCCACGACGGCCCCTACTGGGCGCTGCGAACCTGAGGACGACCTTGAAGAACCGCATCTGCCTCCCCGTCGCCGGGGTGCTGCTGACCGTCCTGGCGTCCGCGGGGTGCTCCGGCGCGGAGAGCTCCGGCTGCCCGGTTCCCAGGGCCGCCGAGGTCGCCGAGGTCGCCGCCGGGGCCGCCACCGTCGCGAAGGTGACCTTCCGCAAGGTCGCCGCGCTCGCCGACGGCACGACCGAGACCGAGGGCTGGCTGGTGGAGGGCACCGGGACGGTCAAGGGCCCCGCGCTCGGACGCCCCACCGCGGTCTGGCCCACGATCGACGCCGGAACGCCGAAGGAGGGCGAGCGCCTGGTGCTCTTCCTCTCCCCGCACGAGGGGCGCACCACGATGGACGGCGCGGCGGCGTCCGGCTACGACGTCGTCCGGGAGGGCGGCGTCCTCGTCGAGAGCGGCGGGGGCCTGGCGCGGCTGTGCCGGGAGGGGCGGAGCCAACCGGTCCCGCCGGAGATCCTCGGCTGACCCCGACGCGTCGTCCCGCGGCGCGGTTGTCCGGGGGACCTGAGGCGGCCACCGTCCGGGCGGGCGTTGACCCGCGCCCCGGGGCCCGCGCACCCTCGGACGCGGACCCGCCCGCACGGGCTTGAACGGTCCTCCCGCACCCGGCACCCGGGAGGACCGTTCAAGCCTCACGGCGCCTCACACCAGGGTGCGGGCCCACGCGTAGTCGGGCTTGCCGACCGGGGTCCGGCGGATCTCCGCCACGAAGCGGTAGGCGCGCGGCGCCTTGTACCCCGCCAGGTGACGGCGGCAGTGCGCGGACAGCTCCGCCTCCGGCGGCGGCGTACCGGAGGCGGTGGCGACCACCGCCGTCACCCGCCGGCCCAGGCGCTCGTCGGGGGCGCCGACGACGATCGCGTCGGCCACGGCGGGGTGGGTGCGCAGCACCTGCTCCACCTCCTCGGCGAACACCTTCTCGCCGCCGGTGTTGATGACCAGGGAGCCCCGGCCCAGCAGCGCGACCGTGCCGTCCTCCGCCACGCGGGCGTGGTCGCCCTGCAACGCCCAGCGGCGGCCGTCGGGATCGGTCACGAACGTCGCCGCCGTCTTGTCCGGGTCGTTCCAGTACGCCACCGGGATGTGCCCCGTGCGCGCCACGATCCCCTCCCCGCCGGGGGGAACGGGCCGCAGGCCGTCGTCCAGCACCGCGAACTCGGGGCCCAGCCGGAACCGGCCCGACGGCTCGGCCGCGCCCATCGCGCCGGTCTCGGACCCGCCCAGGTTGTCGGAGACGTAGGCGCCCGGGACCGCCGCCAGGAGGCGTTCCCGCACGGCGGGCGACAGGGGCGCGCCGCCCGACCCGAACGCGAACACCGCCAGCTTCGGGTAGCCGCCGGTCGCCAGCTCGTCGGCCACCGGCCGGGCCATGCCGTCGCCGACCAGCATGAGGATCTGCGACCGCTCGCGTTCGGCCAGGCGGAGCGCGGCGGCGGCGTCGAAAGCGCGGCCCGTCCACAGCACCACCGTGCCGCCCGCCAGGAACGTGATCCATGTGGCCCACTGGCCGCCGCCGTGCATCAGCGGCGCGTGCACCTGCATCCGCAGCGGCTCCCGATCGGCGCAGGCCGCCAGCTCGTCTGGGTCCCGCGCGGGTTCCGCTCCGCCCATCACCGCGACGAAGATGTCCTCGCACCGCCACAGCACGCCCTTCGGCAGGCCCGTGGTGCCGCCGGTGTAGAGCAGGTACGGGTCGTCGGAGGAACGCGGCCCGAAGTCGCGTTCGGGGGAGGCCGCCGCCAGCGCCTCCTCGTAGTCGCCGTCGATCGCCACCACGTGCCGCAGGCGCGGCAGCCGGTCCCGCCGGACGGCGGGGAGGAGGTCCCTCTCCGCCACCAGCGCCGCGCATCCGGCGTCGTCGAGCAGGTACGTCAGCTCGTCGGCGACGTAGCGGTGGTTGACGTTGACCGGGGCCGCCCGCAGCTTGAAGCAGGCGATCATCGTCTCCAGCCACTCGGCGCGGTTGCGGGACAGCACGCCCACGCGGTCGCCGGGTCCCACGCCCGCCGCCGCCAGGTGGTGGGCGGCGCGGTTGGCGCGGGCGTCCAGCCCGGCGTAGGTGAGCCGCGCCGCGGGGCCGCCCGCCGCCACCAGCGCCGTGCGGTCCGGGCACGCGTCGGCGACGATCTCGAACAGGTCCGCCAGGTTGAACGACCGCATACGGGGGTCTCCTCGGGGGAACGCGGCTCAGCGGCGCGTCAGGGCGACGGGGAATGAGGTCACGCCGCGCACGAACGCGTTGGGCAGGATGCGCGGGCCGGTGTCGTCGGCGTGCTCGGCGGTGGCGACGCGGGCCACGAACTCCTCGAAGAAGATCCGGAGCTCCAGCCGGGCCAGGGACGCGCCCAGGCAGAAGTGCGGGCCGAGCCCGAACGCGATGTGGTCGCCGGGCGGGCGCCGCACGTCGAACGCGTCGGGGTCGGCGAAGACCTCCTCGTCGCGGTTGGCCGACCCGTACATCAGCAGCACCTGCCCGCCCGCCGGGATCGTGACGCCGCGCACCTCCACGTCGCGGACGGGGGAGCGGCACATGTTGAGGATCGGCGTCGTCCAGCGCACGAACTCCTCCACCGCGCCCGGGATCAGCGACGGGTCGTCGCGCAGCAGCCGCCACTGGTCGGGGTGGCGGATGAGCGCGTCGAGGGCGGTGGCGATGACCGTCCGGGTCGTCTCGGCGCCGCCGACCAGCAGCAGCAGCGCCTCGTGGGCGAAGTGCTCGTCGTCGTAGGGCGGGTCGCCGGGGCCCGCGTTCGACCAGACCGACAGCAGGTCGTCGGCCGGGCACGCGCGGCGCTCCTTGGCCATCTCCAGCACCGCGCCCGCGAACTCGCCGACCGCGATCGTGGCCTCGTCGGTGATGTAGCGCCGCCCGCCGCCCGCCACGACCGCCGTCGCCGACCAGTGCACCAGGCGTTCCCACGCCTCGTCGGGGAAGCCCAGCAGCCAGCCGATCACCCGGGCCGGCAGCGGGGCGGCCAGCGCGGGCACCGCGTCGACCGTGCCCGCCTCCAGCGCGGTCTCGACGCACTCGACCGCCGTGTCCCGGATCCTCTTCTCGTAGCGCGCCACCCCGCGCGGCGTGAACCGCTGGTAGACCATCCGGCGGCGGTGCGCGTGCTCGGGGTCGTCCATGCCGATCATCGACGGGTCGGACGGGATCTGCGGGCGGTAGCCGCCGGAGTTGCGCCAGACCTTCGCGTCGCGTTCGATCGCGAAGATGTCGGCGTGCTTGGCGATGCCCCACAGCCCGTTGTCGGCGTCGTGGTAGACGGGGGCCTCGGCGCGCATCCACCGGTAGACCGACCAGGGGTCGGTGGCGTACATGTCGCCGTCGAGCAGGTCGATTCTCATGCGGCTCCTCCGCGCACCAGCGATCCGGGCAGTTCCCCGGTGTGCTCTCCGTCGGCGAACGTCTGCACGCCCGACACGAACGTCCCGAGGTACCCGTCGGCGCGCTGCAACAGGCGGCGCCCCCCGGCGGGCAGGTCGTAGGCCATCTCGGGGCGGTGCAGGGCGACGTTGTCGAAGTCGACGAGGTTGAGGTCGGCCTTCATGCCGGGCGCGATCACGCCCCGGTCGGTGAGGCCGTACAGGCGGGCGGTGTCGCGCGTCATCATCCGCACGACGTGCTCCAGCGGCAGCTTCTCGCCGCGCCACCGGTCCCGCGCCCAGTGCGCCAGCATCGTCGTGGGCAGCGACGCGTCGCAGATGAACCCGCAGTGCGCCCCGCCGTCGCCCAGCCCGAGGACGGCGCGCGGGTGGGTGAGCATCTCGCGCTGCGGGTCGAGGCTGCCGTCGGCGTAGTTGAGGAGCGGCATCATCAGCACGTTGCGGCCGTCGTCCTCCAGCAGCAGGTCGTACAGCAGCTCCATGGGGTCGCGCCCGGCGGCCCGCGCGCGGGCCGCCACCGACGTGGCGGGCTCGGGCTCGTAGTCGCAGTCGCGTTCGGCGAGGGGGTAGAGGCGGTCGGGGAACCCCCGCACCATCGCCGACAGCACGTCCTCCTCGGCGGGCGTCTCGGCGAGGATGCGGGCCCTGACCTCGGGGTCGCGCATCCGCCGGACCCGCTCGCCCCGGGGCAGGAGCGCGATCTCCCGGTAGGACGGCCGGTCCCCGAACGCGTGCAGCGACTCCAGCGAGATCAGCATTCCGAACGGCCGCGACGCCACCTGCGGGAACAGCCGCGCGTCGGCGTCGGCCGACAGCTCCAGCAGCTCCCGCCACAGGTCCGGCACCGCGTCGATCTGCAACAGCGCGAACGACACCGGCCGCCCGGTCGCCCGCGACAGCCGCCGCATCCACTCGATCTCCCGGCGCGGCGCGTTGACGTCCTCGCCCGCCGCGCCCGCCGGGGCCAGCTCGTACACGCCGCGCCCCAGCTCGGCCAGCGCCTCCCCGATCCCGAACAGCTCGTCCTCGGCCGCGAACGTGCCCGGCACGTACTCGCCGTCGATCGCCTTGTGCGTCAGCGTCCGCGAGGTGGAGAACCCCAGGGCCCCGGCCGCGACGCCCTGCTTGACGATCGCCTTCATCGCGGCGATGTCCCCGGGCGTGGCGGGCTCGTTGCGCGCGCCGCGCTCGCCCATGACGTAGGCGCGGACCGCGCCGTGCGGGACCTGCGTTCCCAGGTCCATGGCGTAGGAGCGGCGGTCCAGCGCGTCCAGGAACTCGGGGAAGGTCTCCCACTCCCACGAGATGCCCTCCGACAGCGCGCTGCCGGGGATGTCCTCCACGCCCTCCATCAGCCCGATCAGCCAGTCGTGCCGGTCGGGCGCGGCGGGCGCGAACCCGACCCCGCAGTTGCCCATGACGGCGGTCGTCACGCCGTGCCAGGCCGACGGGGCCAGCACCGGGTCCCAGGTGGCCTGGCCGTCGTAGTGCGTGTGGATGTCCACGAAGCCGGGCGTGAGCAGCGCCCCGTCGGCGTCGATCACCCGCCGGGCCGTGCTTGCCGTCCCCACCTCGGTGATCTTTCCGTTCGTGACGGCGACGTCGGCGGTGAACGGGGCCGCGCCGGTCCCGTCCACGACCCGCGCGCCCTTGAAGACCAGGTCGTCCATGGGTCACCCCTCCTCGGGGGGAAGTCCGCGCAGCGCGTCCGCGCCGAACATCGGCTCGAACACCGGCCGGTAGTCGGGGCCGCGCCGCAGGTGGTGGCCGCCGTCGACGTTGATGACCTGGCCGGTCAGCCACGACGACTCGGGCCCGACCAGGAACCGCGCGGCCTCGGCGATGTCCTCGGGCTCGCCGACGCGCCCGAGCGGCATGCACGCCAGGTAGTCGTCGAGGACCGGCCCGGGGTCGGTGATCCCCGCGACCAGCTCGGTGCGGACCAGGCCGGGGCGGATGCCGTTGACCCGGACGCCGACGCCGCCCAGCTCGTCGGCCCCCAGCCGCACCAGGTGGTCGACGGCGGCCTTGGAGACCCCGTAGGCGCCGAACCAGCGGTGGGTGTTGGAGGAGGCGATCGACGAGATCGCCACGAACGCGCCGCCGCCGCTCGGCGCCATGGCGCGGGCGGCGTGCTTGAGCACGAGCATGGTGCCGGTCGCGTTCAGCTCCAGCGTCGCCCGCCAGGCCCCGGCGTCCAGGTCCGGCAGCGGGCCGATCGACGTGGTGCCGCCCGCGCTGTGCACGACGGCGCGCAGCGGGGCGGGCTCGGCGGCGAACGCGACGGCCGCCCGCACCTGCTCCTCGTCGGTCACGTCCGCGACGACGTACCGCAGGCCGGTCTCCTTCAGCCGGGCCTCGGTCCGCCCGCAGACCGTGACCCGCGCGCCGTCGGCGGCCAGCCGCCGCGCGCACGCCAGCCCGATCCCGCTGCCGCCGCCGGTGACCAGCGCGGACGTGCCTTCGAGTGCGGTCATCGCGGCCTCCAGAGGGGTTCGGGGATCTCGAAGCCGACCGGCTCGCCCCAGCGGTTGCGGTAGCTGACCTCGTGCACGGGCCGCCGGGCCGCCACGCCCCAGCGTCCGAGCGGGTGGCCGAACGAGACGGTCGCGGCCAGCGACCAGCCCTCGTCCTGCGGGACGCCGAGGATCCGGTGGGTCTCGTCGGGGTGGAAGAGCCCGAGCAGCATGGTCAGCGTGCTGCCGATCCCCTCGGCGCGGGCGGCGAGCTGGGCGCTCCACACCGCCGGGAAGATCGAGCCTCCGGTCAGGTCGTGCCGGGCGTAGGCGAACAGGAACAGCGGCACCCGCTCGAAGTGCTCGCCCAGCCACCGCGAGGAACGCATGATCCTGGCGGCCTGGACGTTCTCGGGGGTGTCGGGCTCGGCCCTCACCCGGTCGACCATGGGCTTGTAGACGGTCTCCCACAGCCGGTCCAGGGCGTCGCGGTACAGCGGGCCGAGCCGTTCCTTGGTCGCGGGGTCGTCGACCAGCAGGAACCGCCAGTACTGCTGGTTGCCGCCGCTGGGCGCGCGGATCGCGGCGTCCAGGATCCTGCGCTGCGCGTCCTCGGGGATCGGGTCCGGCCTGACCCGCCGCATCGCGCGGGTGGTGTAGAGCGCTTCGTGGACGTCCATGTCGCTCCTACTGGTCGACGGCGGTGGTGCCGCCGTCCACGGTGAGGTGCGTCCCGGTGATGAACGAGGCGTCGTCGCTCATCAGGAACCGCACGGCCCGGCCGACCTCGGCCGGGTCGCCGAGCCTTCCCATGGGGGACTTGGCGGAGAACCGCGCGAGCATCTCCTCGGGGGTGGCGCCGCGCAGCATGGGGGTGTCGATGTAGCCGGGGCACACCGCGTTCACCCGGACCCCGTCGGCGGCCAGCAGGTGCGCCAGCGACCGCGTCAGGCCGAGCAGCCCCGCCTTGGAGGCGCAGTAGGCGGGGATGAACGCCTGCCCGACGAACGCCTCGATCGAGGAGATCCCGACGATCGCCGACCCGGGGTTGGCCCGCAGGTCGGGCAGGATCTCCTGGGCGATCAGGGCCTGGGCGCGGAGGTTGACGTCGAGGACGGCGTCCCACCGCCGCTCGGTGAGGTCGCCGACCGGATGCGGACCGGGCCTCCCGGCCGCGTGCACCAGCCCGCCGACCGAACCGAGCGCGGCCCGGGTCCGTTCGACGGCGCCGGGCAGCGCGGCGGTGTCGGTGACATCGATGGCGACGGCGCAGGTGGCGACACCGAAGGCCGCGGCGATCTCCTTGGCGGCGCCGGACGGGTCGGTCAGGTCCCACAGCGCGACCGGCCGCCCGGCCTCGGCGAGCGCCCGCGCACTCGCCAGGCCGATACCGGACGCGCCGCCGGTGATGATGACTCCGGTGGCCGGGGAGTGCTCCTGGTGCGGCACGGGGATCTCCCAGAGATTGAGACTCCGGTCTAGACTAACGTCGCAACCAAGCAAGCGGTAGGTATCATTTCTGTCATCCTGACCCCGCGGGAGGTGGGCGACAAGTGCGCGACTTCGCCGGACGCGTCGCGGTGGTGACGGGCGCGGGCAGCGGCATCGGCCGGGCCCTGGCGTTCCGCTTCGCGGCCGAGGGCATGAAGGTGGCCCTGACCGACATCGAGGACAAGGCCCTGGAAGAGACCCGCTCCACGCTCGCCGAGAGCGGGACGGAGGTGACCGCCCGGCCGGTGGACGTGGGCGACGGGGCGGCGGTGCGGGCGTTCGCCGACCACGTCTACGAGACGTTCGGCGCGGTCCACATCCTGTGCAACAACGCGGGCGTCTTCACCGGCGGCCAGATGTGGACGCGGCCCTTCGCGGACTTCGAGTGGATGTTCCGGGTGAACACCTTCGGGGTGCTGCACGGCGTCCACGCGTTCGTCCCCCGGATGATCGAGCAGGACACCGAGGGGCACGTCGTCAACACGGCGTCGGTGGCGGGACTGTTCGCGGCCCCGTTCACGGGCGGCTACGCGATGACGAAGTTCGCGACGTACGCGGCGACGGAAGCGCTGGCCCACGAGTTCGCGGTGACGGGCTCGAAGCTGCGCGCCTCGGTCCTGTGCCCCGGGGGCGTGCACACCCGCATCCACGAGGCCGACCGCAACCGCCCCGCCGACCTCCCGACCGAACACACGGCCGATCAGGAGCTCATCGACGAGGTGATCTCGAACGTCACCACACGCGGGATCCCGCCGGAGGAGGTGGCGGACGCGGTGGTCGCGGCGATCCGCGACGAGACGTTCCTGATCCTGACCCACGAGTCCTACCGTCCGGGCCTGGTGCGACGGGCCCGCTCCCTGGCGGAGGGCCGCCTCCCCGACCTCCCCGACTTCGAGTCCCGTGGCTGAACCCGCCCTCCCCCGCACGGGGGAGACGGCCGGTCCCCCGGCGGGAGGCCGCGCCGCCCGGACGGCGCGATGATCAGTGGCATGACATCGACGAGGTCCCCGAAGGCCGTCGCCTGCGGGGTCGCCGCACTGGCCCCCTACATCCTGATGAAGACCTACTGGGCGTTCGGCGGGACCGCGGGACGGCCGGCCGGTGACCTCGTCGCCGAGATGCGCGCCAACGGCGTGCCCGAGGCGCTGGTGTGGATGGAGCGGCACGGGATCGACTTCACCGTGCTGGGCGCCCTCGGCGGTGTGCTGCTGCTGGTGGCGCTGACCCGGCCCTGGGGCGAGCGGCTGCCGCGCTGGACGCTGCTCGTGCCGGGCCGGGCGGGCGCGGTGCTGCTGACCCCCTACGGGGTCGCCACCTTCGTCGCCTCGACCGTCGGCTTCACGGTCGGCGACGCCGAGGGCTGGTCCCCGTGGGTCGGCCAGGTGGGCGGGCTCGCCTTCGCCGGGCTGGGCCTCTCCCTCGCCTTCTGCGTCCGCTCCCGCGCTTCGAGGCAGACCGTCACGGCGTGACCGCGCGATCGTCTCCCCGCTCCCGAAATCGAATTCCGGTTAATCCGGATTCTGTTGACCGTGGCCATTTCCGCGCCACTCCTTCGCCGAAGGAGGCGTTGATATCGGCTTGTTACGCTGTGGGGCGTGCTCCGCAAAGCGCTCGATATCCTTTTCGTCGGCGCCGTGGCCGCCGTCTGCGCCTATGCGCTGGTGGCGAGCTGGACCCTCGGAGGGACCGCCGAGGAGTACGGCATGTACGTGGCGCTGGCCCTGATGGTCGCCGTGCTCGCCACCGGGGTGCGGACGTGCTTCGCGCTCAGGGGGCCGCGCGAGGGCGGGGCCGCCGCGGCGCGGATCGCCGCCGGCCCGGTCCTGCTGGCCATCACCGTCGTCCTTCTGGCGACCTCCACGCCGGACAGGGCGCGGCTCGCCTATTCGATGGACAGCCTCAACGCCTACGCCGGCACCGTGGCCGCACGGGACTGCGACCCGAGGTATTTCTCCGCGCGTCGGGTCGGTCTCTACACCGTCACCTGCGCGACGAGCGACGGCCATTATGTGAGGTTTCACCTCCGCGACCGCCTGACCCCGGACGGCGTGGGCACCTGTCTCATGTACGGCAGCCCGGGCGGCTGGGATTTCGAAATCATCGACTGAGGCGGTGAGCCGTCCGCGCGATCATCTCCTGGGCCCGCGCATATACGGGGACGGGCGGGATGCGGGAAGATGGCGTGGGTTGAGTTCTGGGAGGCGTGTTGAGCGGGGACATGCGGATCACCGTGACGCGGGCGCTGAGCAAGGATCAGCAGGCCCGGCGGGAACGGCTGCTCGACGCCGCCCGCGAGCTGGCCCACGAGGGCGGGTACCCGGCCGTCACCATGCACGACGTCGCCGACCGCGCCGGGGTCGCGCGGGCGACCGTCTACCGGTACTTCGCCACCAAGGACCACCTGCTCACCGAGGTCGCGGCGACCTGGGCGCACCGGGTCACCGCCGACATCGACGCGCTCGCCGTCGGCGACACCCCCGTGGACCGGCTGGTGTCGCTGCTCGACCGGATCGTGCACGTCGCGTTCGAGGAGCTCACGCTGACGTCGGCGATCATCCAGGCCGTCACCTCCGACGACCCGAGCGTGGACGACGCGCGCACCGTGCTGTTCCTGTTCGTGCGCGACCGCCTGTCGGCCGCCATCGGCGACCCGGTGCCCGAACGCGACGAGGTGGAGATCGTCCTCGGGCACGTGCTGCTCGCCGCGCTGGTCAGCCTGACCGCGCTGCGGCGGCCGGTGGAGGAGGTCGCCACGATGGTCCGCACCTCCGGGCGGCTCGTGCTGTCGGGCGCGCTGACGGCGCAGGCCCCCGCCTGATGGTCCCCTCGCCGGGACGCGGATTGGCCCTTCCCGGACGACCAAGACCGGGCATAGCGTCCCGCACGTGAGCAATCCGCTGCTGTTCCTGCTGGCCGCCGTGACGCTGATCGTCATCCCCGGCCCCAACCACCTGTACATCACCGCCCGCAGCGTCGCCGAAGGGCCGCGTTCCGGGCTGGTCTCCGGGCTGGGCGTCGAGGTCGGCACGCTCGTGCACGTCGCGGCCGCGGCGGCCGGGCTGTCGGCGCTGGTCGCGGCGTCCACGACCGCGTTCAACGCGCTGCGCTACGCGGGCGCGGCCTACCTGCTCTACCTCGCCTACCGCACGTTCCGCGGCCGCGACGGGCACGAGGAGCGGGACGTCGCCCCGCAGCCGTTGCGCCGGGTCTTCCTCGACGGACTGCTGATCAACCTGTTCAACCCCAAGGTCGTGCTGTTCTTCCTGGCGTTCCTGCCGCAGTTCGTGGACCAGGGCCCGGACGCGATGCCGGTCCCGGCGCAGATCGTCGTCATGGGCGTCGCGCTGTCGGTGATCGGGATGGCGAGCGACGCGCTGTACGCGGTCGCGGCGGGCTCGATCGGCTCGTGGCTGCGCGCCCGCCCGGTGTTCCGGCGCCGCCAGCGCTACGCGACCGGCTTCGTCTACCTGGGCCTGGGAGCCGCCGCCGTCCTCGCGGGCCCCTCCACCCGCGCCAAGTGATCCGCCGGGCCCTCCCCGTCTGGGGAGGGCCCGGCGAGCGGACCTCATCGAAGCGGTTCCACCAGCGGCTCCGGCTGGTCCAGCGGGACGGGCTCGGCGTTCCGCTTGCGGGCGGGGGTGAACCCCAGCGCGACCAGTGCGGTGACGGCGATTCCGGCGGCCGCGACGAAGACGGCGGTGCGCAGCCCGTCGGCGGTGGCGGCGCGCAGGGCCGAGCCGGTCAGGCCGTCGGTGCCGCCGTTGGCGACCGCGACCAGGGCGGCCAGGCCGACGGCGCCGCCGACCTGCTGCGCGGTGGAGGCCGCGCCGGAGGCGACGCCCTGCTGATGGGCGGGCGTCCCGGCGGTGGCCGCCCCGAACATCAGCGTGTAGCCCGCGCCCTGCCCGACGCCGAGGACGACCAGGCCGGGCAGCAGCGTCCAGTAGGAGGCGCCGGTGGTCAGGGTCGCGCCCAGGAGCACGGTGCCGAGGGCGCCGACGACCAGGCTCGCGACCATCACGGTGCGGGGGTCCCGGGCGGTCGCCAGCCGTCCGGCGAGCTGGGAGCCGGTGACGATCGCGGCCATCGGGACCAGGAACGCCAGCCCGGTGCGCAGCGCGTCGTAGCCGTGCACCGCCTGGAAGTAGACGGTCAGGAAGTACAGCAGGGTGCCGAAGGTCCCCATGAACAGGAACGTCACCAGCACGCCCGTGCCCAGGTCGCGGCCGCGCAGCAGGCGGAGGGGGAGCAGCGGGTCGGCGCTGCGGGTCTCGATCACCGCGAACGCCGCCAGCAGCGCGAGGCCGAGCACGCCCGCGCCCGCCACGGCCGGTGCGCCCCAGCCCGACTCCGGCCCCTGCACCAGGGCGAACACCATCAGCGTCGTTCCGGTGGTGGCGGTGAGCGCCCCGGCCAGGTCGAACCGGCGTCCCGCACCGGGCGCGGCGCGGCGCGGCACCAGCGGCAGGGCCAGCAGCGCGGCGGCCCCGGCGAGCGGCACGTTGACGAAGAAGACCGCCGCCCAGCCGAACGCGTCGGTCAGCACCCCGCCCAGCAGCGAGCCGAGGATCATGCCGCTGCCGCCGGCGGTGCCCCACACCGCGAACGCCCGGTTGCGCGCGCGGCCCTCGGCGAACCCGGTGGACACCAGCGTCAGCGTCGCGGGGAACAGCAGCGCGCCGCCGAGCCCCTGCACCGCGCGCATGGCCACCAGCGGCAGCGGCTCGGTGGCCAGCCCGCCCGCCAGCGACGACACCGCGTACAGGGCGAGTCCCAGAACGAACACGCGGCGCGGCCCGAACAGGTCCACGGCGCGCCCGCCGAGCAGCAGGAACCCGCCGAACGCCACCGCGTACGCGCTGATCACCCATTGCAGGGTCTGCGCCGAGAACCCGAGCCGGGAGCCGATCTCCGGCAGCGCCACGTAGACGATGTTGTAGTCGATCGAAATGATCAGCTGGGCGAACGCCAGCAGGGCCAGGGCGGGGCCGGGGCGCCGGAACGTCGTGGTCATGACCGGTCTCCGTGGTGGTCGTCGGCGGGGACGCCGAGCGGGTCAGGGGCGAAATCGGGGTCGCGCCGCGTGCCGGTCACGGGCGGGCTCCCCAGCCGCGCGGCGGCGCGAACCGGCCGTCGCGGAGGATCCAGTACTCGGCGTTGCGGTGGACCCGCGCGTTCCGGAAGGACAGGACGTTGGTCTCGATGAGGGTCACCCACCTGCCGTTGTTCCGCAGGGTGATCCACAGCTCCACCGAGGCCCGTTCGCCCTGGATCACGGGCTCGCCGCGCAGGGCGGTGACCTGGGACTGGCCCTTGGTGACGGTGCGCCAGTACGCGCGGATGGCGTCGCGGCCCACGTAGGTGCGGGCGGGGTCGCCGGGGACCTCCTGGTAGACGGCGTCGCGGGTGAACAGCTCGCCGACGGCCACGTCGTCCTTGTCCCTCCACGCCCTGAGATAGCCGTCCACCCAGCGGACCACGGTGGCGCGGTCCAGCCGGGTCGGCCCGGCCGCCCGTGAACGGTCGGCCGCGACGGGGACGGCGGTGATCGCGGCCAGCGCGGACGCGGCCGTCAGCGCCGAGACGGTTCGTCTGGTGAGCACGGTGGTTCTCCTTCGGTTGCCGTCGCATGCGGCAAGGCCGGTCAGAGCGTTCGTGCTCTCCGTCCTCGCCGCCGGTTCGTTTTCGACGGCTTCACCGTGCCCGGCGGGGTCTGGGGTCGGGCTGGGGTCGAGTTGGGGATCCGCCGGGCGGACGGCACCGTGACCGGCGAACTCCCAGATCATGAACCGTTTCCCAGCGGGCGCCATCTCACTGGAGAACAAGAGGATGGCCACGGGGAACGTTCGATCAACCCGGCGATCGGCGCGCGGCGGTCATCGTGTCACCACGGGAGAACGGGTCGGCGAGAAGGGCCTCGCCCCCCTTGAAGTCCCGCCGTACACCGCACCCGAAGGACCACCGCGAAATGATCGAACTCGGCAAGGGCCCGTCCCGGCGTTCCCGGCCGGTCGCGATCGGCAGGGCGTTCCTGTCCTACGGCGTGCCCGCGCTCCTGGTCGTGCTGTTTCTGGCCGTGCTGGACCTGTGGGACGTCCGGCTTCCACGGATGCTGCCCGACATCGACGCGCCCGGCGCGCTGAAGGTCGTGTTCAAGGGGCTGGTGGCCCTCTTCGACGGACCCGGCTGGCTGAAGACCACGCTCAAGGCACTGGCGGGCGTCGCGGTCGCGTTCTGCTGCTACATCACCTACGCGGAACGGCGCAGCGTCAAGGCCACGGCGGCCGACCGCGAGCAGGGATGACCCGGGACGAGGTCACGCAGCGGACCTGAAACGGGCAACCAGGCCAACGGCCGCACCGGCACGGTCATCTTCGCCCGGCAGGCTGCGATTCGACTTCCTCCGCCTGTGATCACCCGCCCCACCCCCCGTTACCGGTGACAGAGGCATGGCTGGCGTCGGGACGCCGACGGCTGAGCAGCGCCGCCGCGCGGCACGTCCGTGCGCTGGGCGTGAACTGCTCCAAGTCAGCTCCAAGTGCCTTCCAAACGCCCGGGAGCAGTCTTGACCCATCGCCACCGACCAGGCGGCAGTCCAGCAGAGGCGGGAACAGATGAGCGTCAGCACCCAGGACATGGAGATCGTCCGCCGCGTCGTTCGCCGTGAGTCACGGCTGCTGGTGGAACCGGTCGCCGCCGTCGCCCCGGGGGGACACCGCCCGCGCCCAGGTGATCGCCGACCACGTCCGTCTGTACCGGCTGGGCCTGCGGGCGCATCACCGCCACCTTGACCAGGATGGAGGCCGCGCTGCCCGCCTGGGCGGCCACCGCGCCGACCCGGCCAGCGCGCCCTGGTCCTGGGCGTCCCGCCCGCTCCGGTCCGCCTCATCCGGCGCCTCATCGGGCGCCCCCACCATGCCCGCTACATCCGCCGCGTTCGCGGCTGACCCCCACCTGATCTGAACTTCACAGGGAGAACGACCATGTCGCTGAAGACCATCAACACCATCCTGGCCACCGCCGTCGTCCTGTTCAGCTTCTACCTGGGGCTGTCGTTCCTGCTGATTCCCGAGACGCAGGCGCCGGGCTTCGGCCTGCCGACCTGGCCCGCCGGTGATGGTGGGGGCTTCCTCAACGTCAAGGGCAACCGTGAGAACGCGATGGGCCTGGCCATGGGCATCCTGCTGGTGACCGGCCAACGCCGTGCCCTGGGCTGGGTGTTGCTGATGGTGGCCGTCGCCCCGTTCGCCGACATGATCACCGTGTTGGCCCACCACGGCTCCGCGGCCGCCGCGTTCGGCATCCACGGCCTGACCTCGGCCCTGATCGCGGTCACCGGCCTGCTGGTCCTCCGCGAGACCCGCAAACCCCAGCAGGCATCCGCCCCCACGCCCGCCGCGCAGCACGCCTGACACCCGCACACTCCGAAGGGATGGCCCGGCCACACGGCCGGGCCATCCCTTGTTCTCCTGCGAGCGGCGACCTGACGGCCTACGGCACAGCGGCCTCCTGAGGCGGCTGGTATCGGGCCCGAGCGCCGAGGTCATCCGCACCGGCGCGACGGCCCGTGAGACGGCTCCCGGACGT
>NZ_BCQR01000021.1 GCF_001552175.1 Actinomadura kijaniata NBRC 14229 | reverse complement strand
GGGGGCTTGGGCGCGGCGGGGGCCTGGGCGGGCCGGGGCGCGGGCTGGGCGGCCTTGGGCGCGGCGGGCTGCTTGCGCGGCGGGGCCTGCTTGACCGCGTCCTCGACCATCTTCTCCAGCGGGCCCGCCTCGTTCTCGGCGGTCAGCAGCCGGTGCAGCGTCTCGGAGATCTCGGTGAGCCGCTGGAGGGCCTGGGTGTGGTTGCGGGTGAGGTGGTTCAGGCGCTGGGTGGCGCCCTCGTTGATCACGTTGGCCCGGCGCTCGGCCGCCGTCAGGGTCCGCTCGGCCTCCAGCCGCGCGGAGGTGACGGTCTGCTCGGCCTCCTGCTTGGCGGTCGACAGCACGCTGTCGGCCTCCTTCTTGGCGGAGGCCAGCACGTGGTCGGCCTTCTCCTGGGCCTGGGCGATGTCGCGGTCGGCGTCGCCGCGGGCCGCCTCGATGATCCGCTTGGACTCCTGCTCGGCGTCCTTGCGGATCTGCTGGCCCTGCTCCTCGGCGGCGGCCAGCTTCTCCTTGGCCTCGTCCTCGGCCAGGTTGATGATCTGCCGGAGCCGGTCCGACAGGTCGTCGCCGGTGGGCTTGCGCGCCTCCCGGACCTCGGCCATCTCGCGGCGGGTGCGCTCGACGTCGTCGAGGGCGCGGGCCAGCCGGGCCTCCAGCTCGCGGATCTGGTTCTGGCTGCGGGCGATGAACTCGTCGACCTGGCGGCGGTTGTAGCCGCGCATGACGATCTCGAAGGATTCCTCCCGGAGGAGGTTCGGCAGGATTTCCGCTTCGTTGCTCATGGTGCCTTGGGGGTCGTTGGCGGGGGGTTGATCACCCCGTCAGGGTCGGAGACGGCGCTGAGGGTACGTCGGGTGGTCAGCCTCGACTCTTGCCCGGTCCGCCCCATTCGCGCAACCGGAACGCCGTTCTCGCTGCCGTTTCTTAACCTGCGCGGGTCGACAAACTCTCCAATTATGGGAAATTTCGCGTGCGTTGGCGCCGACTGGGCAACCTGCCCCGGTGCGTCCAGCGTCCTTTTCTACAGGGACCCGTCGTACGTCGCCGACGGCACCCCCGGCACCGCGCCGGACCGTCCTCACCGCACCCTGTCCACGGGGACCACCGGAGCTTCGCCGGAGGGCGCCGCACCACACGGCGCGCGACGGGTCCTACCATCCCGCCTATGAACTCCGCCATGAACTACGTGGGCTCGCTGGGCGAGGACGGACCCGACATCCACCCCGAGGCATGGGTCGCGCCCGGCGCCGTCGTGGTCGGGAAGGTGCGGCTGGGCGCGCGGGCCAACGTCTGGTACGGCTCGGTGCTGCGCGGCGACGACGAGGAGATCGTCGTCGGCGACGAGGTCAACATCCAGGACCTGTGCTGCCTGCACGCCGACCCCGGCATGCCCGCCGTGCTGGAGGACCGGGTCAGCCTGGGCCACAAGGCGATGGTGCACGGCGCGCACGTGGAGACCGGCGCGCTGATCGGCATCGGCGCGATCGTGCTGAACGGCGCCCGGATCGGCGCGCACACCCTGATCGCGGCGGGCGCGCTGGTGCCGCCCGGCAAGACGATCCCGTCCGGGGTGCTGGTCGCCGGGACGCCCGGAAAGATCGTTCGTGAGCTGAACGACGACGACCGCCTCGTCCTGGAGCACACCCCGGACGTCTACATCCAGAAGGCGCGCCGCCACGCGGACGCCACCTGGCGTTAGGCCGGCCACGACGGTCCGCCGGGGACGTCCTGGGCGGATTTGACTACGATGACGGCGTGGCGTGGGGACCTGGATTCGGCGGAGCGGGGTACGGAGGTGCCCAGACGGCCGGGCGGGACCCGTTCGCCCTCGCCGAGCGCGACATACGGGAGATGGTCGGGGCGGGCTGGTGGCAGTCGGCCCCGCCGCAGCAGCGCCAGCACGCGATCGCCGGGCGGATGCTGGTGCTGCCCGACGGCACGTGGTGGCTGTTCGGGGCGTGGGCGCGCTGGTACCGGCTGGACCCCCGGGACGGGCAGTGGTACCTGTGCCCGCCGCCGCAGTCGCCCGCGACGCGGATGTCGGCCCAGCCCGCCCAGCAGGTCGGCGGGCGGGCCCCGGCGCTGCCGCCGCACGTCGTGCCCGCCGGGCCCGACTACGAGTACGCCCCGGTCGGGCTGCGGCCGTTCGTGGGGCGCGGGTTCGACCCCGGCCTGACGGCGCGGGTGCGCTCGACCGTCGACTCGGCCGCCGCGCTGCCCGCCGGGGAGTACCCGCACTGGTGGTCGCAGTTCACGTCGGAGACGCCGTCCACGGTGGCGGTGGCGTGGGGCGTGATGCTGTGGTGCGCGAGCGCCCCGGTGTTCGACGCGCGGCTGGACGCGCAGATGCTCGACCTGTGGCAGCCCTACCGCGCCAAGCCGCTGCCCCGGACCGACGGGCCGCGCTGGCTGACCCCGCCGCCGCTGGAGACGCTGGTCGGCCTGTACGCCGAACGGCTGCGCTCGGGCCGCGTGGACGCCGCCGTGGTCGTGCTGCGGACGATGTGGGCCGTGGCGAGCGCGCTGCGGGAGGACATCCGCTTCCAGACGCGCGCGGACGCGCTGCTGGCCATGCTGGGGGCCACGCTCAGCAACCCGACCGTGGACTACGGGGCGCTGCCGTACGGCGACCAGGCGATCGTCCAGCAGTGGCTGACGCGGTGCCCGCCCCACCTGGTCCCCGCGCTGCGCAACGAGAGCTCGCCCGGCGACAACTTCCGGCACGCGTTCTACGGCTTCGCCGAACGCGTCGCCGAGCACGCGGGAGACCCGAACAGCCCCGCCTACGTCGAACCCCGCCTGGTCGCCGCCGCGCTGCTGGCCGCCGACCTGGCCGTGGTGCGCGGCGACATGGCGGCGGGCATCGTGCCCTGGCTCGACCCGGAGATCCGCTACACGGTGCAGGCGGTGCTGGACCAGGCCGGGCACCCGCTGCGGCGGATGTGGCCCGACGACCTGCGGCTGGCCGGGCCGCTGGGGTCGGCCCCCGGCCTGACCGGCGACGCGGCCGAGACGCTGGTGGCCTCCGCCTACGAGCTGGACCTGGCCTGGTGCCGTCTCGGCGGGATGCCCGCCCGGCCGCGCGGCTTCCCCGTGCCGACGGCGATCCTGGCCGGGATCATGGGCGCGGACCGGGTCCGCGCCACCGCCAAGGCCCCGACGATCGTGCCGCCGGGCCCGGGTCCGGGCCTGGGGACCGGGGCGCAGCCGTCGCCGTTCGGCGCGCAGCAGCAGCCGGGGATGCCGCCGGGGGCCGTTCCGCAGCCCTCCAGCAGGAAGCCGGGCGCGTTCGTGCAGCCGCCCGCCCACCCGGGCGGGGACGAGGGCCGGCTCCAGCCGCCCGCGCCGTTCGCGGCGTCGGGGGAGGAACCGGAGGGCAGCGCCGCGCCGCCGTACACGCAGCTCGGGTTCCAGCCGGTGGGCGGGCCGCAGCCGGGCGCGTTCGGGCAGCCGGGCGCGTTCGAGCAGCCGGGAGGGGGCGGGCAGCGACCGTTCGGGCAGCCGGAGGAGGAGCCCGAGGGGAACGTCATGCCGCCCTACACGCAGCTCGGCTTCCAGAGCCCGGGGGAGGCGGCGGTGTCCCCCTCGGAGTCGCCCTACTCGGACATGAGCTACCAGCGTCACGGAGGGCCGCCCGGTCCGCCGCCGCAGGAGCCCGTCGACGCCTACGGGACGCGCGTGGACGACGCGGCGGCCGCCGTCTACCAGCAGGCCGCCTACCAGCCGCCCGCGCAGCCTCAGCAGCCCCCACAGCCGCCCGCGCAGCCCCAGCGGCCCGCGCCGCCGCAGGACCCGCCGCGCACCCGCATGCTGGGGCCCGAGGACGTCGACCAGGCGGGCGTGTACGACCAGCCCGCCCCCGAACGGCAGCCGGGCGGCGCCGCGGAGGGCCCGGGGACCCGGATCATGTCCGAGACCCTCATCGGGAACTTCGACTACCTGGACGACACCCCCTCGCCCGAACGCCCCGTCCACGAGATCCCCCCGCCCGCCGAACGCACCGAGCGCCGCGTCCTGGAGCGCTACGGCATCGGCTTCGTGTCCGGCGAGCTCGACGCCGGGGAGCTGCTGGACGAGCTGCGCGCCCGGGTCGAGGCGTGGAACGCCCCGCTCGGCCCGCACGACGACGCCACCCGCGTGGACGGCGCGCCCGTCCCGGCCGCCCCTCCGGCCACCATGCTGGACGGCGCGCCGCCGTTCGAGGCGACCCGGGTGGACGGGACGCCCGACGCGCCGCGCTCCGGGCTGTCCGGCGGGCTGCCCAGCGTGCTGCTGGTCGGCAACCCGCACACCGGGCAGCGCCGCCTGGCCCGGCTGATCGCGCTGACGCTGGCCGACGCCGGGGTCGGCGACGGGGCGCTGCGCGCCCACGACGCCGACGACGTCCGCGACGCGCCCGCCGAGCGGCTGGAGGCGATCCTCACGCGCCCCGGCCCGGCGATCCTGTTCGAACGCCTGGACGTCGCGATCACCTCGGCCGCCGACCCGGTGGCGGCCGCCGCCACGGTCCGCCGGGCGCGCCGCAACCCGGCCGTGCCCGCCCCGCTGATCGCCACCTGCGAGCCGCGCGCCTACAAGCGGCTGCTCCAGGAGCACCCCAAGCTCGTGCAGACGTTCCGCGTGTACCGGCTGCCGGACCTGTCCGACCTGGACCACCGGATGACGCTGCTGCACCTGCTGGCCGACGAGCGCCGCGTCACGGTCGGCGCCGCCGCCCTGGAGGCCGCCCAGGCCGACCTGGAGCGCCTGCGCGGCCCCGGCGACCTGGTCAACGCCCGGCTCGTCGAGGCGTACCTGGACCAGGCCAGCCAGCGCGCCATGACCCGCGCCGGGGCCTCCCGCGACCGGCTGGTGCTGACCCCCGCCGACCTGGAGGGCGTCGCCGAGCAGATCGAGCCGTCGCTGCGCCCGCCCGGCGACGTCGACGGCTACCTGCGCCAGCTCGACCAGCTCATGGGGCTGGAGGACGTCAAGCGGGCCGTGCGGGAGCTGGCCGACAGCGCCGAGACGGCCGCCGGACGTGTCCGGCACGGCGTTCCCGACCCCGACTCCCGCCACCTGATCCTCACCGGGCCGCCGGGCACCGGCAAGACCACCGTCGCGGGCCTGATCGGCGGGATCTACGGCGCCTACGGGCTGCTGCGGTCCGGGCACGTGGTGGCCTGCCGCCCCGTCCACCTGGCCGGACGCGATCCCGCCGACACCGAGGGCCGGGTCGTCGGGATGGTCGAGCAGGCGCTCGGCGGGGTGCTGCTGGTACAGGAGGCGCACCTGCTGGACCGGGTCCCGACCGTCGTGCGCCGCCTCCAGCACGAGATGCGGCGGCGTTCGGGGCAGTTCGTCGTGGTGCTGTCCGGGGCGGCGGCCGAGATGGAGGGGTTCCTGGCGGGCAACCCCGGCTTCCGGGCCGAGTTCGGCTCGGTCCTGGAGTTCACCGGCATGTCGAGCCGCGAGCTGGTCCGGCTGTTCCAGAACTACGCCGAACGCGATCTCTACGTGCTGGACGAGGAGCTGCGCGTGGAGCTGCTGGCGCGGTTCGACGGGATGCGGGAGGACCCGGCGTTCGCCTACGCGCGCACGGCGCGGGAGATGTTCGAGCAGACGGTGGCGCGGCAGGCGGCGCGGCTGGCGGGGGCGGACGTGAACGCCTCCATCGTGGCCCGGCTGACCGCCCGCGATCTGCCCGAGTCCTCGCTGGAGCAGATGCTGGGGGACTTCCACCGGGGCCGCTGAGCCGGCGACGGCCGGTCCGGGGGCGTCCCCCGGGGACGAGGGGGCCATCCGGCCAGGCCAGGCGATCACCGTCGCGGGTGGCCCCCCGAATGGCCCTCTTGGGTCATGCGCGCGGCGGGACCATGCGCGTAGCCTTGACGTGGGCAGTGGGTGCAGCGGTGAAGGGTGCTGCTCGCCCCGCGCGTGCGCGGGGCGCCGCGGGTGCCGGCGGCCGCGTGGCGCTCGCCGTCACGGGCGGGCGAGGGAACGCAAGGAGGTGGACGCGATGCGCCAGAAGCTCGATCTGCGCGTCCAGGACCGCGTCGCGTTGGACGAGATCGAACTCTACGCCGAGATTCTCAGCGCCGTGGCCGCCGCGGAGCAGCCGCTGACGCTGGCGGAGATCGACTCGGTGCTCGGCGTGCGCTCCGTGGAGCAGGGACGACGGGAGCTGACGCGCCGGGACTGAGCACGACACGGGGCTCGGACGGGCCGCGGAGCAACGATCCGCGGGGCCGTGACCTGCCGGGGACGCCACGGGGCGGCCCCGGCATCGTCGTTTCCGGGCCCGTGCGGCCGGGGCGCCCGGTCGCGCGTTCAGGCCGTTCCGGCGATCTCGTACCCGGCCTCGTCGATGGCGGCGCGCAGGGCGGCGTCGTCCAGCTCCTCGCCACGGACCGTGACCGTCTTGGCGTCCACGTCGACGACGACCTCAGCGACTCCCGGGACCTGCCTCACCTCGCCGCCGATGGCGTTCACACAGTGCTGGCAGCTGATCTCTGGAACGTTGTAACGAATCTCACTCATGCCGATTTCTCACTCTCCGCATCGTGGCCGTCCTCGCCGAGGGTAAAGCCTCCAGGCCGTGGCGGGGCCGCGTGTCGCGCGCCGGGCGAGGGGGGTGTGCGACCCATGATCTAGGGCACCCTTGTAGGTGAGAGGACGGAAGACAGCAGCCGAACCGCAGGCGAAGGTTCTTTTTACGGCCGGTTGCGCCTACGATCCTCAGCGGACTGTTCCGGCACTTCAGGAGAACGACGTGCGTTTGCGTCTCACGCCGCGTGAGGACAGCTTCTACGACATGTTCGCCGATTCGGCGAACAACCTGGTCACCGGCGCCAGGCTGCTCGTGGAGCTCATCAGCGACGGCACTGATCGGGAAGCGATCGCGGAGAAGATGCGTGCCTGCGAGCACGCGGGCGACGAGGCGACTCACGCGATCATGCGCCGGCTCAACGAAACCTTCATCACGCCCTTCGACCGCGAGGACATCTATCGCCTCGCGTCGTCGATCGATGACGTGATGGACGAGATGGAGGAGGCAGCCGACCTCGTCGTCCTCTACCAGATCGAGGAGTTCCCCAAGGGGATCGTCCACATGGTGGAGGTACTGGAGCGAGCCGCCGAGCTCACCGCCGAGGCCATGCCGAGGCTGCGCTCGATGAAGGAGCTCAACGAGTACTGGATCGAGATCAACCGGCTGGAGAACCAGGGCGACCAGGTCTACCGCAAGCTGCTGGCGCAGCTGTTCAGCGGCGAGTACGACGCCCTGACGGTGATGAAGCTCCAGCAGGTCATCGACCGGCTGGAGGACGCGGCCGACGCGTTCGAGCACGTGGCGAACACGGTCGAGACCATCGCGGTCAAGGAGTCGTGAGCGTGTCCGGTAAGAATCCGGGCGGCACCCTCACCAAGGAGCCTCCGGGCCCCGCCGATCCGACGCTGGCCGAACAGGCGCGGCGCGGACCCGGCAAGTTCTGGCTGCTGCTGCCGCTGGGCATCCTGCTGGTGATGGCCATGGGGGCGATCGGGCTGCGCACCGACGCCCAGATGGCGGTGCTGGTGCTGGTCATCGTCGTGGCGCTGGTGTTCGACTACACCAACGGCTTCCACGACGCGGCCAACGCCATCGCGACATCGGTGTCCACCAGGGCGCTCACCCCGCGGGCGGCGCTGCTGATGGCCGCCGTGATGAACATGATCGGCGCGCTGCTCGGCGTGCAGGTCGCCAAGACGGTCAGCGAGACGATCACCCCGCCGACCGGGCTGCACGGCCTGACGGTGGTGGCGGCGGGCGTGCTCGGCGCCATCGCCTGGAACATGATCACCTGGTACTTCGGGCTGCCCTCGTCGTCCTCGCACGCCCTCATCGGCGGCGTGGTCGGCGCGGGCCTGGCCTCGGCGTCCAGCGTGAACTGGTCGAAGGTCGTCGACAAGGTCGCCATCCCGATGGTGATCTCCCCGGTCGTCGGCTTCTTCCTGGCCTACTTCTTCATGGTCGCGCTGCTGTGGATCTTCCGTCGGGCGCACCCGGGCCGGGTCGGCCGCCGCTTCCGCATCGCGCAGACCCTCTCGGCCGCCTCCATGGCCCTCGGCCACGGCCTCCAGGACGCCCAGAAGACGATGGGCATCATCGTGCTGGCCCTGGTGACCACCGGGCACTCCGACGGCGAGACGGTGCCGCTGTGGGTCATCCTGGCCTGCGCCGGGGCCCTGTCGCTGGGCACCTACGCGGGCGGCTGGCGCATCATGCGCACGCTGGGCCGCAAGGTGATCGAGCTGGACCCGCCCAAGGGCTTCGCCGCCGAGGCCACCGCCTCGGTCGTGCTGTACTGCGCGGCCTACATCTGGCACGCTCCGATCTCCACCACCCACACGATCACCTCGGCGATCATGGGGGTGGGCGCGACCAAGCGCCTGTCGGCCGTCCGCTGGGGCGTCGCGGGCAACATCGTGGCCGCCTGGGTGCTGACGATGCCGATGGCCGCGCTGGTCGCCGCCGTCGTCTACTGGCTGGTGCACCTGTTCGGAGCCTGACACCCCTCCGACGACAGTGAACGGGGCCGCCTCCCGGTGGGGAGGCGGCCCCGTTCGCGTTGTTTCGGGGGGTGCGGGGGTTACTGGCCGGAGATGCGGTTCAGCGGGGGCGGGGCGATCGGGGAGTGCTTGCCGAAGTAGGCGATCAGCGCGTCCAGGTCGATCGGGCCCAGCTTGGCGTCCTTGCCCTGGGTGAAGACCGTGAAGCCGTCACCGCCGCCGAGCAGGAAGTTGTTGGCCGAGACCTTGTAGGTGGCGGCCGGGTCGACCGGCGTGCCGTCCACGGTGATGTTCGAGACGCGGTCGCCGACCGGCCGGGAGCGGTCGATGGTGAAGCGGAAGTTGGCCGAGGGCTGGAGGACGCGCTCCTTCGTCTGGCCCTCCCACTGCTGCTCCAGCAGCTTGTCGAGCTGCTCGCCGGTCAGGGAGACGACGCCGGTGACGTTGCTGAACGGCTGCACGGCGAACGCCTCGCCGTAGGTCACCACGCCGTCGCCCTCGGAGCCGGAGGCCTTGTAGGTGAACTCGGTGCGGATGCCGCCGGGGTTGGTGACGGCGACCTGCGCGCCGAGGTCCCTGGTGGCCTCCAGGTGCGCGTCGGCGATCACGTTGCCGAGGGCGGTCTCGCCGGCGGGCGAGGGCTTGAGGCCCAGGTCCGCGGTGATCTTTCCGATCGGCTTGTTGGAGATCGCCGAGACCCGCTCCTTCCACTTGGCCACGAACCGCTCGGTGGCCGGGTCGGAGATGTCGCGGGTGACGACGTGGTTGTCGCCCTTCATGGTGGAGCGCACGATGTCGCCGGTGCGCTTGTTCACCTTGAAGTCGATCTGGGTGATGACGCGGCCGAACGAGGAGCCCGACGAGTACAGGCGCGGATTGCCCTTGGGGTCGGGCACCGTGCAGACGTACTGCTGGTGGGTGTGGCCCGCCAGCACCATGTCGATCTCGGGGTCGGCCGACTGGGCGATCCGGGTGCCCGCGCCCGGCACGGTGCCGCACGCGTCCGGACGGTTGCCCGCCTGGACCTGGTCGCCCTCGTGCACCAGCAGCACGATCGAGCGCACGCCCCGGCGCTTGAGCTCGCGGGCGGCCCGGTTGGCGGCCTTGACCTCGTCCTCGAACGTCAGGCCCTTGATGCCCTCGGCGGTGACGATGGTCGGGGTGGTCTTGGTGACGACGCCGATGAAGCCGACGCGCACGCCGTTGATCCGGCGGACCGTCCACGGCTTGAGGGCGGGCCTGTTCTTCTTGCCCTTCAGCACGTTGGCCCCGAGGAAGTCGAACTTCGCGCCGCGCCACTCGCCCTCGGGGGAGCAGCCGTCGGTGGGGTGGCAGCCGCCGTTCTGGATGCGCAGCAGCTCCTGGTAGCCCTCGTCGAACTCGTGGTTGCCCACGGCCGAGGCGGTGACGCCCATGTCGCCGAGGAACTGCACCGACGGCTCGTCGTGGTAGGCCGCCGAGATCAGCGGCGAGCCGCCGATCATGTCGCCCTGGGCGACCTTCAGGGTGTTGCGGTCGGACAGGCGCTTGAGGTGCGCGGCCATGTGCGCCGCGCCGCCCGCCGGAACGGTGTGGCCGTGCTCGTCGATGGCGTTGCCCGAGTTGCCGGTGGGGGGTTCCAGGTTGCCGTGGAAGTCGTTGAGCGACAGCAGGCGCACGTCCGCGGTGGGCGCGGGGCGCGCCGCGGCGGGCTGGGCGGCCAGCGCGACGACGGAGACCCCGGCCGTCGCGGCGGCCAGCAGGAGGCGTCTGGGGTTCATGCACGCGAGACTAGAGGCTGCCGGAGGGCGGAATTATGACGATGAATGACGGTTCTGTGTCGATTTGGTCTGGCCGGGCGGGGGCGTAGGCTAGCGATCATGGATGACACGCGCGGGGACGTCGTGCTCGCGGCCGCCGAGGCCGCCCCGGTCATGGCGGTGGTGGAGGCGGCGACCGCCGCCGACGGCGTGGGGCCGCTGTCCGAGCACGCGATCCTGGCCCTGCGCGCCGGGAGGCCCGCGTTCACCGTGGTCGACTCCGGCGCGACCGTCGCCTACGGCCATCTGGACCCGGCCACCGACCAGGAGAGCGCCGCCGCCGAGCTGGTCGTCCACCCCGCGCACCGCCGCCGGGGCCACGGGCGGGCGCTGCTGCGCGCGCTGCTGGCCGAGGCGGGCGGACCCCTCCGCGTCTGGGCGCACGGCGACCTGCCGGCCGCCGCCGCGCTCGCGGGGTCGGAGGGCATGGAACGCGTCCGCGCCCTGTTCCAGATGCGCCGCCCCGCCGCCGACCCGCTGCCCGAGGCGAAGGTCGCCGACGGGGTGCGGCTGCGCGCGTTCGAGCCGGGGCGCGACGAGGAGGCGTGGCTGCGGGTGAACGCCCGCGCGTTCGCCGCCCACCCCGAGCAGGGGGCGTGGACCATCGAGGACGTGCGCGCCCGCGAGGCCGAGCCGTGGTTCGACCCGGCGGGCCTGTTCCTGGCCGAACGCGACGGCGAGGTCGTCGGCTTCCACTGGACCAAGATCCACCCGGACGGCCTCGGCGAGGTCTACGTCGTCGGCGTGGACCCGTCCGCCCAGGGCCTCGGCCTCGGCCGCACCCTGACCCTGACGGGCCTGCACCACCTGCGCGACCGGGGCGTCCCGCAGATCCTGCTGTACGTGGACGAGTCCAACACCGCCGCCGTGGGCCTCTACGAGTCCCTGGGCTTCACCCGCCACGCCGTGGACGTCATGTACGGCACCTCCGCCTGACTACTCCGGAGGGTCGGCGGCGGTCCTGACGTGACGCAGGACGGTCCGCAGGTCCCGGGTGCGCTGGTACTCGGCGGGGTCCGCCGGGGCGCGGAGGCGTTCGGTCAGCGCGGCCAGTTCCGCCAGGTCGGCCGGGGCCAGGCGTCCTTCGGCGGCCAGCGTCGCGTCCAGGAGACGGACCGTCGCGTGCGCGTCCTCGGCGAGCGGCGTCCCGGCCGCGCCGAGCAGCCGGGACGGGCGGCCGCGGCGCCAGAAGCGCAGCGCGTGCAGGGCCGCCTCGCGGGGCGCGCCGTACCAGTGGGCCGGTCCGACCGCCGGTGAGACCTCCGCGGGACGCGGAACGCGGCGCCCCCGGCGCTTGGCCGCGCGGCGGCGGTCGTCGTAGCGGCGGACGTCCTCGTGCCAGAGGGCGCGGCTGGCCTCCAGCAGCTCCAGCGCCCGCAGCAGGGCCCCCTCGTCGCGCAGGAGCGGACCGGCCTTCGCGTTCAGGTAGTCGAGCGTCGGGTGGTAGCCGATCGGCCGGTAGAGCTGCACGCACGAGCCGAGCGCCGAGGCCCGCCGCCGGTGCGGAAGGGACGGGTCGCGGACCTTCCGGGCGAAGTTTCCGAAGCTCACGTGGCGAGCGTAGCCAGGGGGCGCGGCACCCGCCGAAAGGGCCGGATATCGCCCCGGTTTGGGCCGTGTGACCTGGGGTGTTAACCCCCTGGACATAACTAATCGAGGCACTTTTTCAGGTTCTGCCCGGCTCAGTTCACCTTTCGTTCACCTGGATCGGGGTGGCCGTACACCTCGGCTGCCTAGCTTCGCTTGCGACGGTGGCCCGCTACCTGGACAAACGGTCCAGCTCCCGGTCGGTCCGCCGCCCCCACGGAAACTAAGAGGAGACCCTCCGGTGAAGAACGGTTCTCGGCTGGCCGCCCTGGGTGGCGTGGTCGTCGCGGGTGCGCTCGCCCTGAGTGCCTGCGGCAGCGACAACAACACCGGCGCGTCCGGCGGCAACGCTCCCGCCGGTGACATCGACTGCGCCAAGGCCACGGTGAACGCGGCCGGCTCCAGCGCCCAGAAGAACGCCATCGAGGAGTGGACCAAGATCTACGCGCAGAAGTGCGCGGGGGCCAACCTCAACTACAACGCCTCCGGCTCGGGCGCGGGCATCCAGGCGTTCACCTCCGGCCAGGTGGCGTTCGCCGGCTCCGACTCGGCCCTCAAGCCCGAGGAGACCGGCCCGGCCAAGCAGCGCTGCCAGGGGAGCGACGCCCTGAACCTGCCGATGGTGGTCGGCCCGGTCGCGGTCGTCTACAACCTGCAGGGCGTCGACGGTCTCCAGCTGTCCCCCGCGACCATCGCCAAGATCTTCGCGGGCCAGGTCAAGACCTGGAACGACCCGGCCATCGCCGCCGAGAACTCCGGCGCCAAGCTGCCGTCCTCCCCGATCAAGGTGGTCTACCGCGCCGACGAGTCGGGCACCACCGACAACTTCACCAAGTACCTGAAGGCCACCGCCCCCGACGTGTGGAAGTGGGAGCCCGCCAAGAAGTGGGCCGCCACCGCCGGTGAGGGCGCGCAGAAGTCCGACGGCGTCACCACCCAGGTCAAGAGCACCGCGGGCGCGATCTCCTACGTGGAGATGTCCTACGCCGAGAACAACAAGCTGCAGACCGCCAAGGTCAAGAACGGCGCGGGCGAGTACGTCGCGCTGAGCGCCGACAGCGCCTCCAAGGGCATCGCGGGCGCCAAGGTCGTCGGCACCGGCAACGACGTCGCCCTGAAGATCGACTACACCACCAAGGAGTCGGGCGCCTACCCGATCAACCTGGTGACCTACGAGATCGTCTGCGAGAAGGGCCTGCCCGCCGAGCAGTCGAAGTTCGTGAAGTCCTTCCTGACCTACACGGCCAGCGCGGACGGCCAGAAGGTGCTGACCCAGCTCGGCTACGCGCCGCTGCCGGAGAGCGTCCTGACCAAGGTCCAGGCGTCCGTCAAGGCCCTGGCCTGAGCGTCGAGGCCCTGTCCTGAGCCCTGACCCCCAGCCTCGTCACCCCGTCGCCACCCGGTACCAACGGCGACGGGGTGCAGGCGGGTCCGGCCGCAGCCACCCCCGAGGAGGACCCCCGTGACCAGCCAGTCCGGCATCGAAGCGCATGTCGGCACCCCCGCCCGCCCCATCGGCGGCGCCGTCAGCACCGGCCGGGCCGGTGACAGGATCTTCGCCGCCGCGGCGCGCGGCTCGGGGATCCTCGTGCTCGCCATCATGGCCGCGATCGCCGTGTTCCTGATCTGGAAGGCGATCCCGGCGCTGCAGAAGAACGAGGCCAACTTCCTCACCTCCGAGGACTGGAACCCCAACGCCGTCCCGCCCCGGTTCGGCATCGCGCAGCTGGCGTTCGGCACGCTGATGTCGTCGCTGCTGGCGCTGCTGATGGCGACGCCGGTCGCGATCGGGATCGCGCTGTTCATCGCGTTCTACTCGCCGCGCCGCCTGGCCAGCGGCCTGGGCTACGTCGTCGACCTGCTCGCCGCCGTGCCCAGCATCGTCTACGGCCTGTGGGGCCTGCTGGTGCTGGTGCCGCACATGGAGGGCGCCAGCAAGCTGCTGAACACGACGTTCGGCTGGATCCCGGTCTTCGGCGGCGACAACCCCGGCAAGAGCTCGATCTTCACCGCGGGCGTGGTGCTCGCCATCATGATCCTGCCGATCATCTCCTCGATCTCCCGCGAGGTCTTCCTCCAGGTCCCGCGCGCGCACGTGGAAGCGGCGCTGGCGCTGGGCGCCACCCGCTGGGAGATGATCCGCATGTCGGTGCTGCCCTACGGCCGGTCCGGCATGGTCGGCGCCTCGATGCTGGGCCTCGGCCGCGCGATGGGCGAGACCATCGCCGTCGCGCTGGTGCTGACCTACGTCCCCGGCATCAACTGGCACCTGCTGGAGAACGGCGGCTCGACGTTCGCCGCCAACATCGCCAAGAACTTCGGCGAGGCGGGCGAGATCGGCCGGGGCGCGCTGATCGCCTCCGGTCTGGTGCTGTTCGTGATCACCCTGGTCGTCAACATGGCCGCGCGGGCCGTGGTGGCGCGTCGTAAGGAGTTCGTGTGACCGCCGTCTCCAAGTCCGCCCCCGGGCCGGGCCGGTCCGCCAAGGGTTCCAGCCTCGCGCCGGTCTCCTCCTCCCGGAAGATCAAGGACCGGCTGGTCCAGGGCCTGGTGTACGCGGCGTTCGCGCTGGCGATCATCCCGCTGCTGTCGGTGCTGTGGACCGTGATCACCAACGGGCTGGCCCGGCTGGACGCCGACTTCTTCGCGTTCTCCATGAACGGCGTGACCGCCCGCGACGGCGGCGGCGGCGCCTACCACGCCATCATCGGCACCCTGGAGCAGGTCGCCATCGCCACGGTGATCTCGGTCCCGGTCGCCGTGCTCACCGCGGTCTACCTGATCGAGTACGGCGCGGGCAGCCGGCTGGCCAAGGCGATCAGCTTCTTCGTGGACGTCATGACCGGCATCCCGTCGATCGTCGCCGGCCTGTTCGTGCTGGCGATGTGGATGCTGACCCTGCAGATCGCCCCGGAGGGGTCGGGCTTCGCCGGGGCGCTGGCGCTGTCGATCCTGATGATGCCGACGGTGGTGCGGGCGACCGAGGAGATGCTCAAGCTCGTCCCGGGCGACCTGCGCGAGGCGTCCTACGCGCTGGGCGTGCCGCGCTGGCGGACGATCTGCTTCGTGGTGCTGCCGACCGCGCTCACCGGCATCCTCACCGGCATCATGCTGGCCGTCGCCCGCGTCATGGGCGAGACCGCGCCGCTGCTGCTGACGATCTTCTTCACCAAGGCGATCAACTTCAATCCGTTCGACGGGCCGCAGGGCTCGCTGCCCACGTTCATCTGGGACCAGGTCAGCAACCCGCAGCAGACCTCGCTGGACCGCGCCTGGACCGGCGCGCTGGTCCTGATCCTGCTGATCATGCTGCTCAACCTCGGCGCGCGCCTGGTCGCCCGCCGCTTCAAGCCCGCCGCCGGACGCTGACCCGTCCCCGAAAGACCCTCGTTAGGAGCACCACCCCCATGGCCAAGCGGATCGAAGTCTCCGGGCTGCACGCCTACTACGGCGGCGTCCACGCCATCGACGACATCTCGATGACGATCGAGCCGCGTTCGGTGACCGCGTTCATCGGCCCCTCCGGCTGCGGCAAGTCGACGTTCCTGCGGACCCTCAACCGGATGCACGAGGTCATCCCCGGCGCCCGGGTCGAGGGCAAGGTCATGCTGGACGACGAGGACCTGTACGCGACGGGCGTCGACCCGGTGGCGGTGCGCCGCTCGGTCGGGATGGTGTTCCAGCGGCCCAACCCGTTCCCCACCATGTCGATCTACGACAACGTGGCGGCGGGCCTGAAGCTCAACGGCGTCCGCCGCAAGGGCCAGCTCGACGAGATCGTCGAGGGGTCGCTGCGCGGCGCCAACCTGTGGAACGAGGTCAAGGACCGTCTGGGCAAGCCCGGCGCGGGACTGTCGGGCGGGCAGCAGCAGCGCCTGTGCATCGCCCGCGCCATCGCCGTCCAGCCGCAGGTCCTGCTGATGGACGAGCCCTGCTCGGCCCTGGACCCGATCTCGACCCTCGCCATCGAGGACCTGATCGCCAAGCTGAAGGACCAGTACACGATCGTCATCGTGACCCACAACATGCAGCAGGCGGCCCGGGTCAGCGACCGCACGGCGTTCTTCAACATCGCCGGAACGGGCAAGCCCGGCAAGCTCATCGAGATCGACGACACCTCGAAGATCTTCACCAACCCCGAGCAGAAGGCCACCGAGGACTACATCACCGGCCGCTTCGGCTGACCGGCCCGGCGTCCACAGGGGCCTGGAACGGCCCCGGCCCGCGCCGGAAGGGCGCGGGCCGGGGCCGTCGTGCTCGGGGCCGTGCTCAGCGTGCTCAGGAGGGGACGGGGGCCTTCGCGTCCTCCTGGTCGCCGGGGCGGTGGTCGGGGACGAAGCGGTAGCCGACGTTCCGGACCGTTCCGATGAGGGACTCGTACTCGGCGCCCAGCTTCGCGCGCAGGCGGCGGACGTGGACGTCGACCGTGCGCGTGCCGCCGAAGTAGTCGTAGCCCCAGACCTCCTGGAGCAGCTGGGCGCGGGTGAAGACCCGGCCGGGGTGCTGCGCCAGGTACTTCAGCAGCTCGAACTCCTTGAACGTCAGGTCCAGCACGCGGCCCCGCAGCCGGGCGGTGTAGGTCGCCTCGTCGATCGTCAGCTCGCCGCTCCTGATCTCGCCCGGGACGTCGTCGGCGTCCGTCGCGGCGGCGGCCCGGCCGATCGCCAGCCGCAGCCGGGCCTCCACCTCGGCGGGGCCCGCGGTCTGGATCAGGACGTCGTCCAGCCCCCACTCGGGGGACAGCGCGGCGAGCCCGCCCTCGGTCACGATCGCCAGCAGAGGGCAGTCGAGGCCCGTGGTGCGCAGCAGGCGACACAGGGACTTGGCCTGCACCAGGTCGCGGCGCGCGTCCACCAGCACCACGTCCGCGGGCGGCGCGTCGATCAGCGCCGAGCCCTCGGCTGGGGCCACCCGCACCGAGTGCAGCAGCAGCCCGAGCGCGGGCAGGACCTCATCGGACGGTTCCAACGCGTTGGTCAGCAGGAGCAAGCTGCTCAAGTGCCGCCTCCTCGCCCATAAAGACGTCGAGGACCCAGGCGGTTCGTTCCTCGCACCCACGACACGTCGCGCGAGGCGAGGCGACCATGAAGGTGTGAAGAACGAACTCCATGGCCTCGTCGCCCGGATCCCTCAACCCCGAGCATATCCGAGCGGGTGTCGCGGGCAACGGGTGACGGGGATGAGACGCTTGCGGCATGGCTAAGGGAACGATTCGTTACTGGGCCGCGGCGAAGGCCGCCGCGGGCACCGCCGAGGAGACGTTCGAGGCGGCGACGCTCGCCGAGGCGATCGGCGCCGCGACCCTGCGCACGGGGCGCGGGGAGGAGTTCCGGCGGGTCGTGGCGCGCTCCTCCTTCCTGGTCAACGAGCAGCCCGTGGGCGCCCGCCCGCACGAGGGCGTGGCGCTGTCGGACGGGGACGTGGTCGAGGTGCTGCCGCCGTTCGCGGGTGGTTGATCTCACAGTGGACGTCACCCCGCGTGGTCACCGGACGGCGGGCGAAGTCATCCCGTGGCGCGACCCGGCAACGGGCGCGGCCACGCTAACGTGGCGTTTCCAGGTGGACGGCGGGCAATAGGGGAGTCATGCGCAAAGTACTTGTCGTACTGCTGATCCTGCTGGTCGGCGGTGCCGTCGCGGCGGACCGGCTGATCCTGAGGGGCGCCGAGGACGAGATCGGCCGGCAGGTGGCGACCCAGTACCAGTTGCAGCGCGACCCCGAGGTGAAGATCCACGGGTTCCCGTTCCTGACCCAGGCGTTCGCCGGGCGGTACGAGCGGATCGACGTGGCGATCGGCGACTGGCGGGAGCGGGACGTCACCGTCCACGACGTCCGGGTCGAGATGCGCGGGGTGAACGCGCCGCTGTCCGACATCGCCGCCGGGAAGAGCGACAACGTCACCGCCGACACCGCGACCGCCTCCGCCGTGATCCCCTACGCGGCCATCCAGCGGCGGGCCCCGCAGGGCGTCAAGCGCATCGCGCCCCGGGGCGACAACCTGGAGATCGAGGCGTCGCTGGTGGTGCTGGGCCGCCAGTTCAACGGCACCGGCGAGGTGGCGCTGAAGCCGACCGCGGAGGGCATCGCGATCTCCCCGGTCTCGATCGGGGGCTTCCCGGCGGGCGCGCTGGCGGCGCTGCGCTGGACCGTCCCGGTCGCGGACCTGCCGGTCGGGGCCCGTATCAGCAAGATCCAGCCCACTCCCGAGGGGCTGCGCGTCTCGGCCACCTCCAGCAACGTCAAGCTGAACAACCTGCGCAACCGTTCCTGAAAGTCCGTGATCCGGGTCTTGTGAACCGGACGGGACCGGCGTACGTGATGGAGATGTGGGTCCCACCGCCGACGAGGGGCTGCTCCGCGCCCTGTACCGCGAGCACGGCGGTCCCCTCCTCGGCTACGTGCTGCGGCTGACCGGAGGTGACCGGCCCCAGGCCGAGGACGTCGTCCAGGAGACGCTGCTGCGCGCCTGGCGGCACCCGGAGGCGCTGGCCGGACGGCCCGCGCGGCCCTGGCTGTTCACCGTCGCCCGCAACCTGGTGGTCGACGCGCACCGGGCGCGCCGGGCCCGGCCGCCGGAGACCGGCATCGACGAGCAGGTCGTGATGACCGCCGCCGGGTCCGACGACATCGACCGGGCGCTGGAGTCGTGGACGGTCGCCGAGGCGCTGGCCGAGCTCAGCCCGCAGCACCGCGCGGTCCTGGTCCACACCTACTATCGCGGGTTGTCGGTCGCCGAGGCCGCCAAGGCGCTGGGGGTGCCGCCGGGAACGGTGAAGTCACGGACGTACTACGCGTTGCGGGCGCTCAGACTCGCCCTGGAGGAGCGGGGGTTGGCGCCGTGAACGGGTGCGCGTGGGCGCGGAACGCGCTGGGCGTCTACGTGCTGGGGGCGATCGACCCGGCGGAGCGCTCCCGCGTCGAGGCCCATCTGGCGGAGTGCCCGGCCTGCCGGGACGAGGTGGCGGCGCTGGCGGCGCTGCCCGCGCTGCTGGGCCGCGTCGACGAGCGCCAGATCGAGGAGATGGCCGGGCCGCCCCCCGAGCTGCTGGAGTCGTTGCTGGCCGAGGCCGCCGCCGAGGAGCGCCGCCGGCGCCGCGCCCTGCCGTGGATCCCGCTGGCCGTCGCGGCGTGCGTGCTGCTGGTGGTCGGCGCGCTGTTCGGCGGGTTCGTCCTCCAGGGGGGCCAGCGCGAGGCCGCGCTGCCGTCGACCACGGCCGCGCCGCCCACCGCCACCGTCTCCCCCGGGCCCACCGGCGACGGGCACGGGCAGCCCCGGCCGGAGCGGGTCGCCGCCTCCAACCCCAGGACCGGCGTGCGGGGGTACGCGCTGCTCCACCGGAAGAGGTCCGGGACCGCCGTCGAGCTGTACCTGTCGGGCGCGCCGGTCGGGGAGAACTGCCGGTTCCGCGTCGTGGCGCGCAACGGCCAGGACGACGTCCTGGGGAGCTGGTACGTCGCCCAGAAGGGGACGGGCGAGTACTACGGCTACACCCGGTTCCCGCGCGAGACGCTGTACTCGCTGGAGATCAGCACGCTGGACGGGCGGCCGCTGCTGATGATCCCCGCCTGAGGGAAGAAGCGCGGCGGGGGCGGGGTTGTCACCGGTGATGGAGGGCGCGGTGGTCGCGGCCGCGGTGTTGCTGGCCGCGACGGTTTTCGGACTGGTGCGCAGACGCCGTGACGGCGTGCTGCGCGAGAACGGCGCGCGCGGACGGAGGGGACGGGACGTGACCGAGCGGCTCGCCGAGGCCGACCTGGGGACGCCGCTGGGCGAGCGGGCGACGCTGCTCCAGTTCTCCAGCGCGTTCTGCGCCCCCTGCCGCGCCACGCGCCGCGTCCTCGCCGACGTCGCCGGGATGGTCGACGGCGTCGCGCATGTGGAGCTGGACGCCGAGGCGCACCTGGACCTGGTGCGGCGGCTGAACGTCGTGCGGACACCCACCGTGCTCGTCCTGGACGCCTCCGGCGCGGTGGTGCGGCGCGCGGCCGGACTGCCCCGCAAGGCCGACGTGATCGCCGCGCTGGGCACCGCCATTTCGTAATACTCCGGGCTCTGACCTGCGCGAAGACAGATGTCACCGTCTCGCGGACCGAGACGGATGTGACAGCGCGGCGTTTGTCGGTTTAGCATCAGGGCGTGCGTTACTGGACAGAGCAGCTGCTCACGAAGCGTCGCGCGGTCGACTTCTGCCGCGTGGCCGCCTCGCTGTGTCGCATGGCCTGAGGCATCGAGCCCGCCAGTCCCCGAGCGCTTTCCGTAGAGATCCCTCCCCGCCGTCCACGGCGGGTTGACGATCACAGCAGGCTCGCACGCACCCTTCCGCCAGGAGCACCTCGATGCAGGTCGATCCGCGTGGGCAACGCTTCGCAGCCGTCGTCACGACGGTCGTCCTCCTCGTGGTCCTGATCACCGGAAGCTGGCCGCTGCTGGCCGCCCAGACCGTCGTGTTCGCCCTCGCGGTGTTCCTCGGCCTGAGGTCCGCTCCCTACGGACTGCTCTACGCCACGCTCGTCCGGCCCCGCCTCTCCCCGCCCACGGAGCTCGAAGACGCCGCCCCGCCCCGGTTCGCCCAGGGTGTCGGCCTGGTCTTCGCGCTGGTGGGAACGGTCGGGTACGCGACGGGGACCACCTGGCTCGGCATCGGTGCCACCGCCTTCGCGCTGGGCGCGGCCTTCCTGAACGCGGTGTTCGGGTTCTGCCTCGGCTGCGAGATGTATCTGCTGATCCGCCGAATCGCCCCTCACCGAGGGACGACCTGACAGCTTCTACAACGAACAGGGAGGTTCCCGTCATGAGCCGCTCCGACGTGCTGGTTGACGCCGACTGGGTCGAGGCCCACCTGGACGACCCGGGCTTGGTGCTGGTCGAGGTGGACGAGGACGTGTCCGCCTACGACAAGGGACACATCCGCGGTGCCGTGAAGATCGACTGGAAGACCGAGCTCCAGGATCCCGTCCGCCGTGACTTCGTGGACCGTGAGGGCTTCGAGCAGCTGCTGTCCGCCAAGGGCATCGCCAACGACGACCAGGTGATCCTGTACGGCGGCAACAACAACTGGTTCGCCGCCTACGCCTACTGGTACTTCAAGCTCTACGGCCACGAGAAGGTGCGCCTGCTCGACGGCGGCCGCAAGAAGTGGGAGCTGGACTCCCGCGAGCTGGTCACCGACGTTCCCGAGCGCCCGGCCACCGAGTACAAGGCCAAGGAGCAGGACGCCGCGATCCGCGCGTTCCGCGACGAGGTCGTCGACGCCATCGGCAAGAAGAACCTGATCGACGTGCGTTCGCCCGACGAGTTCAGCGGCAAGCTGCTCGCCCCGGCGCACCTTCCGCAGGAGCAGGCGCAGCGGGCCGGCCACGTGCCGACCGCGCGCAGCATCCCCTGGTCCAAGGCCGCCAACGACGACGGCACGTTCAAGTCCGACGAGGAGCTCCGCGAGCTCTACACCGAGGCCGGCGTGGACCTGAACAAGCCGACGATCGCCTACTGCCGCATCGGCGAGCGGTCCTCGCACACCTGGTTCGCGCTGCACGAGCTGCTCGGCCTGCCCGACGTCAAGAACTACGACGGCTCCTGGACCGAGTACGGCTCGCTGGTCGGCGTGCCGATCGAGCTCGGCGAGGCCAAGTAACCAGGCCGGAGCGATCCGGCCGACGGAGACTTTCCCAGCATCATCCCCGCCGCGCCCGGCGGAGAAGGAGGAACCCCGATGACCCAGGGCTGCGCAGCGCCCGCGCAGACGGCGCACCTTCCGGCGACCGTCGACCTGACCAACGAGGCCGTCATCCAGGGCACCGTCACCCGCGACGGCCAGCCCGTGTCCAGCGCCTACGCCCGCCTGCTCGACTCCTCCGGCGAGTTCACCGCCGAGGTCGTGACCGGTGACGAGGGCGTGTTCCGGTTCTTCGCCGCCGACGGCGACTGGACCGTGCGCGTGCTGGCCGCCGGCGGCGTGAGCGTCGACAGCAAGGTGACCGCCCGCGTCGGCGAGGTCGCCGCGCTGGAAGTCGCCATCTAGACGCCGTTTCCGAACGGCCCACACCGTGGACCCCGCTCCCTCGGCACGAGGTGGCGGGGTCCACGCCGTTCCTCTGTAGCATCTGCGGAATGCTCGGTCTGTCGGCGAAGTCACCCTTGGTCCTGCCGTGGGCGACGCTGCGGCTCGCGGGACGGTACGCGCTGCCGCTCGCCCTGTGGTTCACCGTGGGCGAGGCACTGCGGTACGCCGTGCTGTACGGCGGCTACCACCTCGGCGGGCGGAAGGGCCTGGCGGCCTCGGTGGTGCCGATGGCCTCGGTCAGCCTGCTGGTGATGATCTCGCTCACGGTGACCGTCCTGATGATCCACTGCGTGCGCGAGGGCCTGGCCGTCGTGCACGCGCGCGAACCCGGCGGGGACCTCACCCCGTGGGCCGTCGGCAACGACGAGTCGGTGCTGGGCGCGATGGGACGGGCCGTGGTGCCGTTCGTCGTGTTCTACCTGGGCTGGGGCATCCACGAGGCGGACGTCCGCGAGTTCGCCGTCGAGGCGTCGGCGCGCGGCCTCACCGAGCAGGGCTTCGAGGGCCAGATCGCCGGCCTGCGGCTGCTGCTGTCGCTGGAGAGGCATCTTCCGCTGGCGGTGGTGCTGACGGTGGCGGCGTTCGCGCTGCGGACGCTGCTGGAGTGGAAGGCCGAGGACCGGCTGCCCCGCCTGGCCGGGCTGCTCATCGCCTTCTTCGAGGTCAACTTCGCGCTGTTCGCGGTCTTCACCCTGGAGCAGCTACGGCGGGGCGCCGAGGACTGGATCACCTCGCGGCAGGCGTGGGAGTGGTTCGACGGCGCGCTCGGCGGGGTGCTGGAGCTGTGGAAGCCGTTCCAGCACGCCGTGCTGGGCGGGCTGATCTGGATCGTCATCGCCGGTGTGGTGCTGGGGCTGGACTCCCGCGACCACGCCGTGGTGCTGGGGCGGAGCCGCGCGGGACGGCGGCTCGCCAAGCTCACCGGCGCGGCGGACCAGGGCACCCTCCGCGAGTACCTGCTGCGCGGGCTGCGGGAGCTGTGGCTGCCCGCCTGGTACGGGCTGCGGCTGGTGCGGCGGTCGGGGATCGTGCCGTTCGGCGTGTTCTGCCTGCTGTTCATGGCGCTGGACGTCGCCGAGCCGCTGCTGCGACGCCAGGTCTACGAGCTGCTCGGGCCGCATCCCGTCGAGTGGTGGATGCCCCGGCTCCCGCTGGTCGGGTTCGGCGTCGGCCTGGTGGTCCAGATGCTGAAGGTGTGCCTGCTGGCGGCGGCGTTCAACCTGGTGATGGCCCGTGTCACGGGGCAAACCGCAGCGAAGGCAGCGGCCCCTTCGCCGTCGCCTCCCGCCGCTGGACCTCCAGCGTCAACGACCGGAGCGTGGAGCGCGGCACCACCGCGCGCACCGTGACCCGCAGCGGGACACCGGGCCGGGCGGGCGCCGCCAGGCCGGTCGCCGACCAGGTGTGGCCCGCGCCGTCGTGGAACGCGTAACGCGTGCCGAACCCCGTCGCCGTCCTGGCGGCGGCCGGGTCGCCCGCCTCCACGGCCAGCACGAACCGCACCTCGGCGGTGTCGGGCGCGCCGCCGGGCGGCGGCCGGGTGCCGGCCAGGCGCTGCACGATCCGCCACCGCGCGCCCGCCAGGTCGCCGGTGGCGCCGCGCGGCACGACGGTCGGCCTCTCCGGCGGGACGAGCCGGGCGGCGTTGTGGGTCTTGTCGGTCCACTGGACGGCCAGCAGCGCCGGGGCGAGCACCCCCAGCGCCGCCAGCTGGAGCAGGCGGCGGTCGCCGGGCCGCAGCCGGGACCGCTGCTCCTCTGGCGCCTCGACGGGGTCGGGCCGGGTGGTCTCCAGGGGGTCGCGGGGAACGCTCACGAGCGGTCCGTCCTGGGGTCGTAGCGTTCGGCCGCGGTGCGCACCAGCTCGGCGGCGCGCGGCCCGGTGATCCCCAGATCGATCTCGGCCGCCGCCGACAGCTGGGGCAGCAGCCCGCCGGTTCCGGCCACCAGCCGCGCTCCGGCCAGCCGGTCGCGCGGCACCTCGAACAGGAACACCGAGCGGGACCAGATCAGCGGCTGGAGCTCGGGATTGGTCACCGACGCCGCGTCCGGCCGCGTGGCCTGGCCGAACGTCAGCCCGCCGGAGGTCTCCAGCTTCACCGACCGCAGCGGCGCGGGCTCGCGTTCGGACCGGCCCTGCGCGCGGACCACCAGGAAGACGCCGTCGGTGCGGACCGGCGGCCGGTTCCCGAACGACAGCGACGGGGCCAGCGACCGCGCGACCACGACCCGGTCCACCCGCAGCGCGAACACCCGGTTGGCGACCGTCTCGCCGACCTTGCCGGTGGACCGGATCGGGGCCATGTTCCCGGCCTCGGCCTCGGGTTTGACGTCGTACAGCCACATGGCGGCGGCCAGCAGCAGCGTCCCGGCGACCCCGGCGCCGCCCCGGACCAGGAGCCTTCCCGCGTTCACGACCCGGTCACCGCCAGCGTCACGCGCGCCGCCAGCCGGTCGTCCTCGGTGTCGGCGCGCCACCGGATGTCGGTGTCGGTGAACCCCGGCCCGTACTCCCACTCCCGCAGCCCGAGGACGAACCGCCCCGGCGCGTCCGCCGGGCCCATCCTCCACTTGGCGGTCGCCTCCACCGGCAGGCCCGGATGCACCTCGTAGATCTTGCTCCCGGCGGCGACGGCCTCGACGTCGTCGGGGTTGACCCACCTGCCGTCCCGGGTCCGCCCGACCAGCCCGAAGCGCAGCCCGCCGGCGCCGAGCGCGGCGGACTCGCGGCCCTTGTTGACCACGCGCATCCGCACGGCCAGGAACCGCTGGTTCCGGTCGAACCGGTCCGTCGTGACCAGCGTGTCCCGGACGGTGACCTCGAACGCCCCCACGTCGATGGGCTTGCCGGCGGGCTTGTCGGGCTGCGGCGGCGTCCCGGCGAACCCGCCCGCGAGCCCCACCCCGGCGACCCCCAGGACGAGGGCGCCCAGCACGAGCCCGGGAACGAGCCTGCGCGGCCGGTTCCGGGAGGGGGAGGGGGAGGAGGCGTGCATCGGCTCGATGGTAGCCGGATCGGGGGGAACCGAGAGGCGTGCGGCGTTCTGTGGTGATCGCCACCGAGTCGTGACCGGGACCCGCCTACGATGTCGGGACGGAGACCACGAACGGGAGGATCGATGGCGGACCCGGCACCCCTCACGCCGGGCGACCCTCGGAGGCTGGGGCCCTACACGCTGACCGGCCGGATCGGCGAGGGCGGCCAGGGCGTCGTCTACCTGGGCCGGTCGCCCGACGGGCGGCAGGTCGCCGTCAAGCTGCTGCACGCCCGGTTCGGCGCGGACGCCGAGGCCCGCGCCCGGTTCGCCCGCGAGCTGGCGACGATCGAGCGCGTCGCCGGGTTCTGCACCGCGCAGGTGCTGGCCTCCGACATCGCGGGCGACCAGCCCTACATCGTCAGCGAGTACGTGCCCGGCCCGTCCCTCCAGCAGCTGGTCCGCGAGCGGGGTCCGCGCACCGGCACCGACCTGGACCGCCTGGCGATAGGCACCGCGACCGCGCTGACCGCCATCCACCGCGCCGGGATCGTCCACCGCGACTTCAAGCCGCCGAACGTGCTGATGGCCCCCGACGGCCCCCGCGTGATCGACTTCGGGATCGCCCGCGCCCTGGACACCCACACCGCGACCTCCAGCGGGCTGATCGGCACGCCCGCGTTCATGGCCCCCGAGCAGGTCGCCGGGGCGCCGGTCGACAAGCCGGTCGACATCTTCGCCTGGGGCGCGACGATGGTGTACGCGGCGACCGGGCACTCCCCGTACGGGCACGACACCGTTCCGGCCGTCTTCAACCGCATCCTCAACCACGAGCCGGACCTGACGGCGCTCCCGCCGCACCTGCGCGAGATCATCGCGAGCTGCCTGGCGAAGGACCCGGCCCGCCGCCCCACCGCCCAGCGGCTCCTGCTGCGCCTGCTCGGCGAGGAGACCGGCGCGGACCAGGCGATGGCGCAGGGCCGCTCGATGGCCCAGCAGGGCTGGGCGGCCCCGCTGCCGCCGCCGCAGCCGATCCCGTTCACGCCCCTGACCGGGCCCCCGGGCCGGGACCTGCCGTACGGTACGTTCCAGCCGCCGATCCCGCACACCGTCCCGCCTCCGCCGCAGCGCCGCCGCACCGGGCTGGCCGTCCTGGCCGCCGCCGCGGCGCTCGTCCTGCTGGCCGGGGGCGGCATCGGCGTGTGGGCGCTGAACAGGGAGGACGGCAAGACCGGCGGCACCACGACGACCACCGACACGGTGGACCCGCCGTCCCGGGCCCGGCAGCTCCAGTCCCAGGCCGCCCCGGCCCTGCGGAACCTGCTGGAGTTCAGCAACCCGACGCTGGACGCCGACATCGCCCGCGCCAACACCCAGCTGACCCAGCGCGCCCAGTCGCGCTACGCGCAGTGGCTGAACTCGGCCCGCCGGGAGTTCCCCGACCCCTCCGACAAGGTCGTCGCGGACGTCAGGGACACCGCCGTGATCGCCGCCTCCGACGACCGGGTCTCCCTGCTGTCCCTGGTCAAGCGGGTCCGCACCGGCAACCGCCCGACCACCGGCCTGGAGCAGGTCCGCTTCACGATGGTCCCGCAGGGCGCCACGTGGCTGATCGACGAGTTCGACATCATGACCCCCGACGTCGCGCCCTGGTCCCTCGGCACGGTCCCCTGGCCCGGCCCGGCGGCCAGGGCCCCGATGGACGCCGCCCGCGCGTGCCTGAAGGAGATCCAGACGTTCGACCACCGGGTCTTCGACAAGGACATGGCGGAGATCCTCACCTGCTCCACCGGCAACTACAAGGCCCAGACCGAGAGGGAACGCCAGCAGATCAAGTCCCGGATCGAGAAGGGACGGGTGGTCTCCACGGGCACCCCGCTGGAGGCCGCGGTCAAGCCCGGCGCCACCGCCGACCAGGCGACCGTCCTGCTGTCGGTGGCGGTCAACGCCCAGGGCACCGACGGGGGCCGCAGGGTCTACGGCTACTGGGCCGACATGCGCCGCGAGGGCGGCCGCTGGCTCCTGGCCAAGCTCGACTGGCTCCAGTGACGGAGGACTCACTCGTTGCTGTTCCGTGAGGATATGTCGGTAGTGTGCTGTTGCCGATGAGGCGGACGCCGTTCACAGGAGGGTGACCTTGCGCGGAGCGAGACTGTCGGCGGGCGTGGCGGCCGTCGCACTGGGGACGCTGGCCGTCCTCCCGGCACCCGTGGCGCAGGCGGCCCCGGCCAAGGGCAAGTGCGAGAACCCGCTGGAGTCGACGGGCTACCAGAAGTCCGCGCTGCCCAAGCAGCTCTGGGGCCAGGAGCGGATGAACTTCACCGAGGCCTGGGAGCTGAGCCGCGGCAAGGGCGTCAAGATCGCCATCGTCGACAGCGGCGTCGACGTCAACCACCCCCAGCTGCGCGGCCGGGTGGCGGCCTACGACGTCACCGGCACCGGCCTGACCGACTGCGTGGGCCACGGCACCCACCTGGCGGGCATCATCGGCGCCAAGGACCTGCGCAGGCAGGGGATCCCCCTGGTCGGGGTCGCGCCCGAAGCGCAGCTCATCTCGGTCAAGGCGGCGACCGGCGGGCAGGTCAGCGACCCCGGCTGGTTCCCCAAGGCGATCCGCAAGGCCACCGACCTCGGCGCGAAGGTCATCAACCTGTCGGTCCAGTCGACCGACTACGCGGCCCTCAGGGCGGCGGTGGAGTACGCCCAGTCGCGCAACGTGCTCATCGTCGCGGCCGCCGGCAACATCCGCGAGGACCGCTCGAACAGCCAGCGCCCGGCCTACCCCGCCAGCTACCCCGGCGTGCTCGCGGTGGGCGCGCTGAACCAGGACGGCTCGCTGACGACGTTCTCCAACCGGAACTCCACCGTCGCCGTCACCGCCCCCGGCCAGCAGATCGTCAGCACCTGGCCCGGCGGCGCCTACTACGTCAAGGACGGCACCAGCCAGGCCGCCCCGTTCGCCGCCGGAGCCGCCGCGCTGGTCCGCGCCTACCACCCCAGGTGGACCTACCAGCAGGTCAAGCAGCAGATCGAGCGAACCGCCGACGGCGCGACCACCCAGGGCACCGGCTCGGGCGTCATCAACATCCAGCGCGCCGTGACCACCGTCAACGTCGGCAGGCAGGCCCCGGCCACCACGGTCCCCCAGAAGGTCGCCCTGATGCGGCCGCCCAAGGAGGACCGGGTCGGCAGGATCCTGGCGTTCTCGATCGCCGGAGTGACCCTCGCCGCCGCGGCCGGCGTGGGCGTGGGAGCCCTGGTCATCCCCGCCGCCCGCCGCCGCGCCGCGCGGTGACCGCCGGGCGGCCGCGCGCCGCCCGCGGACCTCAGCGGTCCAGGTCGTGCCGGATCCTGTCGACCCGGCCCATGATCTCGTCGATGGACTTCTGGAAGCCGTCGCGCAGCTCGTCGAACTTCGCCTGCGCCTGGGACAGGTCCTGGAACAGGGCGAACGGCGACTGGTCGGTCACCTCGGCCATCCGCTCCTCGATCTGGCGCTGCAGGTCGGCCGAGGCGGCCCGCACGGCCTCGACGATGGACTCGGCCAGGCCCGCCGAGTCCATCCGCATCACGCGGGGGTCCAGCGCCAGGTCGCTGAGGACGCCACCGTCCCTGACCGTCGCCCTGATCCTCTGGTCGGCGGCGTAGCCCACCCCCGTCAGGGTGGTCAGCGATTCGGCGACCTCCTGCATCTTCGCGGCGCGCTTCTCGTTCTCGTAGGCGAGGTTGTCGAGCTCTTCGGGGGTCAGGGAGGTCATCGCGGGTCCTTTCCGGGGCCTCCGGGGTGGCCGGAGAGCCGCATCCAAGTGACGATCTTCTGGTGGATCTCGCGCTCGGCGGCCGGGTCCGGTGGGAGCGCGCCGAGCCACAGCGGCCCGTCGTGGCGGGTGGTCCGGGCGGCCAGCAGCGTCGCGCCGTCCGCGTCGCGCCGGGGCGCGCACGTCTCGACCTCGCGCCACGGGACGAGCCGCCCTCCGGGCAGCACGATCCCGTCGGGCGTCAGGGTCGCCGGCCGGCCGCGCCGCCGGGACAGGGCGATCAGCAGCAGGGCCGAGCCGCCGAGCGCCAGGCCGGCGAGGGCGAGCGGCCAGGCGAGCAGGTTCGCGCCGCCGCGCGTGCCCTGGGCGATCCCGAGCAGCCCGGCGACGGCGCACACCGCGCCGAACGCGACCGCCACGGCCAGCGCGCGGACGATGCCGCCCGGGAACGTTCCGTGGGGCAGCAGCCGGACGTCCCCGCCAGGGTGTCCCGGTCGGGACATGTCAGGCGGGCAGCTGCTTGTTGGGAACGACGTAGACCGACGGCGCCCTGTAGTCGATCTTGACCTGCTTGAAGTCCTCGCGGCCGGTCGCGCCGCCGGTGGGGGCCGCGCCGACCCGGACGCCCATGGCGCGCGCCAGGCCCATGGTCGCCATGCCGAGGACCGCGGTCATCGCGGCGATGGCGGTCGCGGCGACCTTGGTGAAGATGTTGGTCAGCGTCGACATCCAGCCGCCGATCATCTCGGCCTTCGCCTTGGCCGCGGGGGCGTAGGGGGTGAACATCATCGCGAACATCAGCAGCAGGAAGGCCAGCCCGATCGCCGCCAGCGCGGCCAGGGCCAGCCAGAGCCCGGCGTAGGTGGTGGCGACGGTCTCCATGAGCATGTTGACCGACAGCAGGTAGCTCTTGACGTCGTCCAGTTCCTTCTTGAACGCCTGGACCGCCTCGCTGAAGGAGTCGCGGTCCTCGGCGATCCAGTCGCCCTTCACGTCGACGTAGACCTGGTCGAGATTGCTCTTGATCTCGTCGATGCTGTTCTGCAGGGTCATCCACTCGGCGGCGGACTGGAACATGCCGGGGACGTTCGCGATGGCGGTGGCCGACGCGAGCAGGGTGAAGCCGGCGGACTGGGCGATGCCCGTGGAGGTCGAGAACTGGCCCATGGCCAGCTTGATCAGACTGTTGACCGGAATGTTGGCTGCCACTGAATTCTCCTCCGGGGAAACGCCGCCGTCAGCCCTGCACCTTGGTGGTGCTCTTGTCCTCCGCGTTCTTCCAGGCCTTGGCGACCTCCTGGAGTTGGGCGTCCATCCGGTCGAGCGCGTCGGCGGCGGCCTGGAGGTAATTGCGGGTGTAATTCTGCATCTCGTTGTGTCCGGCCCAGATGCCCATGCCGATGAGGCCGAAGGCGGGGGGGTCGACATTGGTCTTGTCGACCTCGTTCCTGGCCTTGGTGACCTTCGGCTTCACATCGTTGGTGAGCCTGCTTCCGGCTTTGGATATCGCCTTGGATGTGACATGGATGTCCCGGCCCACGGTGTCGTCCTCTCTGCCGGCTCGCCCGGCGCGGTCACGGGTTTTCACCCGGCGGCGGTCGGGGAGCGGATCGGGGGGCGACGGGGTGCGCCGGGCGGCCGGGATCCGCTCCGCGCGGACGCCGAACGGGGGAGCGCGTGAAGATCGCGTTGGCGGCCACTATAGGAGTGAACCGCGCGACGTGTCCACATGTGGGCAGGCGGGCAAATGCGTCGGAGGTTTTTCGTTATTGGCGAATTGCACGGGAGGCTCGACCGGCCCGGCATAATTCGATATTCGTCCGGTGGGCACCGCGGAGCGGTTCGCCGTCCCTTTTCCCGGCGGGACGGCGAACCGCTCCGGACGCGGCCTACTGCTCGTCGCCGCGGTAGGCGGTCTGGATCAGGCGGGTGCCGGTGCGGCGGTCGACGTGGTAGCCGCGGCCGACGGGCAGCTTGTGCGGCTTGACGTTGCCGATCAGCATGCCCTCGTCCTTGTCGCCCGACATCAGCAGGCCCGGCGACGCCATCTCCTTGACCTTGGTGATGACCTGGTCGTACATGCCGCGTCCCGCACCGCCCATCGCGCGGGCCAGGATGATGTGCAGGCCGATGTCGCGGGCCTGCGGCAGCAGCTCCACCAGCGGGCGCAGCGGGTTGTCCGACGTGGCGATCATCTCGTAGTCGTCCATGATCAGGAACAGTTCCGCGCCCGTCCACCAGGACCGCGAACGCAGCTGGTCCGGGGTCAGGTCGGCCGGGGGCAGACGCTCCATCATCGCGCCGCGGATGTCGTTGACCAGCGACGCCGCCGCCGGGGCGGAGGCCGCGTAACCGATCTGGTGCTCGGTGTTGGCCACGTCCAGCAGCGAACGGCCGTAGTCGATGAAGATGATCCGGGCCTGCTCGGGCGTGTACCGGCTGGTGATGCCGGTGGTGATGTGCCGCAGCAGGTTGGACTTGCCGCACTCGGCGTCGCCGATCGCCAGGAAGTGCGGGTCGGTGGTGAAGTCCAGGTAGACCGGGCTGAGCGTGTCCTCGTCGATGCCGATCGGGATGCGCATGCCGGTCTCGGCCGGGGTCGGCAGCCGCGTGGCGGGCAGGACGTCCGGCAGCATCCGCACCTGCGGGGCCCGGGGGCCCTTCCAGTTCTCGGCGATCATCCGGCACATCTTCTGGATGCCGTCGTTGAGCGAGTCGCCGGCGCCGCCGCCGTCGATGCGCGGCAGCGCGGTCAGGAAGTGGAACCCGTCGCGCGACACACCGCGGCCCGGACGGTTCTCCGGGACGTTGTCGGCGAGCTTGCGGTCGATCTCCGACTCGTAGGGGTCGCCGAGCCGCAGCTCCAGCTTGGTGCCGAGCAGGTCGCGGATGTTGGTGCGGAACTCGGTCCACTTGTTGGAGGCGGCCATGACGTGGATGCCGTAGCTCAGCCCGCGCGCGGCGAGCTGGGTGATCGTGTCCTCCATCTGCTCGTAGTCCTGGCGCAGCGTCAGCCAGTTGTCCACGACCAGGAACACGTCGCCGTAGCCGTCACCGTGGTACTCGCCGGAGGCGCGCAGGCGGCGGTAGGTGGCCATGCCGTCGATGCCGCGCTCGGCGAACTCGCGTTCGCGGCTCTCCAGCAGGGTGGAGACCTCGGCGACGGTGCGGCGGACGCGGTCGGCGTCCAGGCGGTTGGCGATGCCGCCGACGTGCGGCAGCTCGGCCATCGCCGCCAGCGCGCCACCACCGAAGTCCAGGCAGTAGAACTGCACCTCCTGCGGGGTGTGGGTGAGCGCCAGCGACGCCATCAGCGTGCGGATCGCGGTGGACTTGCCGCTCTGCGGGCCGCCCGCGATGCCGATGTGGCCGCTACCGCCCGACAGCTCCAGCCAGTACGGGTCGCGCCGCTGGTGGAAGGGCTTGTCCACGATCCCGGCCATCGCGTACAGCTTGCCGCGGCCCTCCCACCCGGCGGTGGTGAGACCGTGCTCGGGGGTGACCGACAGCGGCGGCAGCATCTCGTTCAGCGGCGGGGCCTCGTCCAGTGGCGGCAGCCAGATCTGGTGCGCGGGCGCGCCGTGCCCGGCGAGCTGGCCCACCACGACGTCGAACAGCGACGCCCTGTTCCTGCTCTCCTCCGGAGCGGGCTCCTGCGCCTTCGGCTCCTCGACGATCTGCGGCCGGATGTAGCCCGACATGTAGGGCACGACCTGCATCGCCATCTGGGCGTTCTGCTTGTTGGGGCTCTGCTGCTGGGGCTTCTCGTCCACCGGGCCGGACACGTAGGCGGCCTTGAACCGCACCATCGGCTCGGTCGCGAACTTCAGGTAGCCGTTACCGGGCTGGGGCGGCAGCTCGTAGGCGTCGGGAACGCCCAGCACGACCCGCGACTCCATCGCCGAGAACGTCCGCAGGCCGATCCGGTACGACAGGTGCGTGTCCAGACCCCGCAGCTTGCCCTCTTCGAGGCGCTGCGAGGCCAGCAGCAGGTGCACGCCCAGCGAACGCCCCAGCCGTCCGATCATCACGAACAGCTCGGCGAAGTCCGGCTTGGCCGACAGCAGTTCGGAGAACTCGTCCAGCACCAGGAACAGCGTCGGCATCGGCGGCAGGTCCGCGCCGTCGAGGCGGGCCTTCTCGTAGTCGCGCAGCGAGGCGTAGTTGCCCATCTGCCGCAGGTACTCCTGCCGCCGCACCATCTCGCCGTGCAGCGCGTCGTACATGCGGTCGACCAGGGGGAGCTCGTCCTCCAGGTTGGTGATGATGGCCGAGACGTGCTGGAGGCCCTCCATCCCCAGGAACGTCGCGCCACCCTTGAAGTCCACCAGGACGAAGTTCAGGATGTCCGGCGAGTGCGTCATCGCCAGGCCCAGCACCAGCGTGCGCAGCAGCTCCGACTTGCCGGAACCGGTCGCGCCGATGCACAGGCCGTGCGGGCCCATGCCGCCCTGCGCGGACTCCTTGATGTCCAGCTCGATCGGGCGGCCCTCGGAGTCCAGGCCGATCGGCACCCGGAAGCGGTTGCGCTGGGCCCGCGGCCGCCACACCTGCGCGGGGTCGACGTGGTAGACGTCGTCGACGCCCAGCAGCGAGGTCAGCGTCATGTTCGCCGCCAGCAGGTCGACCTCGTCGGAGGTCTCCTGGGTGCTGGTGCGGAACGGCGACAGCTGCCGGGCCAGCGCCTCGGCCTGCGGGACCGCCACCCGGTCGGGCCTGCCGATCGACGTCGGGATGTCCTTGCCGGTGCGGTCCTTCTTGAGCATGTGGACCTTCTCCGGCGTGACGTTCAGCCGGAGGGTGCCCGCCTCGCTGGTGGTGTTCACCGTCTGCCCGAGGTCGATGACGCACACGCCCTCGATGCCGTCGGCGGCGATCTGCGAGTCGTAGGACGCCATGCCGCCGTCCATGACGATCAGGTGCAGCGGCAGCTCACCCGACGGCCGTCCGGCCACGAAGCGGGCGCGGTCCTTGACCTCCTGGCCGAGCAGCACCTCCAGCTCGGTCATCGTCGGCGCGATCAGCCGGACCTGGCCGGCGGCGTCGTACTCGGTCGGGTGCAGGGTGTGCGGCAGCCACTTCATCCAGTCCCAGTGGGCGAGCTGCTCCTGCGAGGTGCAGACGCTGATCCGCAGGTCGTCGGGGGAGTGGAACGCCGCCGCCTGCATCAGCAGGGCCCGCACCATCGCGCGGGAGGCGTTGCCGTCGCCGGACAGGAAGATCCGGGAGAACGACCGCAGGTTGATCGCCACCGGCAGCGCCGGGACCGTCGAGTGGGTCCGCATGAACCGGCGCAGCGCGCCCGCGCTCATCGGCTCCAGGTCCTCCACCGGCTTGGTCTCCGGCGCGATCAGCTGCACCGCGAGCTTCTGCGGGCCGGCGCCGATCCGCACCTGCCCGAAGTCGCCGTCCTCGGGACGCCGCTCCCACAGCCGGGAGCTCATCGCGATCGACCACAGCCGCGACGGGTCGGGGTTGTACCACTCCAGGGCCTCGCGCTGCTGGGAGGCGGCCTTGCGGACCTTGGTCCGGACCTGCCCGAGGTAACGCAGGTAGTCGCGGCGTTCGGAGTTCAGCTTGGACTTGCGCTCACCGCTGCGCTGGCCCATCTGGCTGAACATCATGCCGAACATCGACAGGCCCATCATCCCGCCCGCGACCATCTGCAGCGGGTTGGAGTTGGGGTTGAGGAACATGAACGCCATCGAGCCGGTGCCGGCCGCCATCGGCAGCATGGTCAGCACGTTCCGGAACCCGTCGGTGACCACCTCGGGCAGCTCCGGCGGAGACTCCAGCAGGATCTCACCGCGCGGCATCTCCGGTGGCCTGCGGCGTTCCTTCCGCCGAACCAGGACGGTGCTCACTGGAACGGGCTCCCCTCGGGTGGGCGTCACGATTCGCAGTGCGCCATCTTACGGACAAGAACGGTCAATTACCCGCGTTGTGGGTGTTATCACGCTCAGTGACCGATCTCCCGTCGTCGCAGGTCGACCGGCGACAGCGGGAAGGCGTGGAACGCGGATCGGGCCCGCGAGATCGCGCGGCCGCACGTCCTGGAACGGGCGGCCGGGGCCCCGTCAGACGCGGTCCTCGAAGGCGGCGGCGACGATCGGGGTCCAGCCGTGGGCGGTGAAGCAGGCGACCAGCCCCTTGGCGAGCGCCACCTGGTCGTCCTCGGTGATCCCGTCGGCCATGGGGGTGACCTCCACGCGCCAGCGGAAGTAGAGGAAGGCGTCCTCGTCGTCGTTGGCGGCGAGGTCCGGGTCGTGGTCCTCGTTGGTCCAGGCCTCCAGCCAGTTCCCGCGCAGGTCGCAGGAGTTCGACTTCACCGGGGTCGCGTCGGGGAACGCCTGCCGCACCGCGTCCAGGATCCGGCGTTCGTCGGTGGGGCCGTCCAGCATCACCAGAAACTGAAGGGCGCGCTCCACTTGTTGCTCCTACTGGATGGGAAGTGATGGACCGTTGTCGAGCTTACCACCCTTCAACAGCACCGAGAATTGCACCTTCACCGGCGAATTCGAGTCGAGGAGTTCACGGCGGAGTTTTTGGAAATCGGAGCCCAGGTCGAAGGAGGCGATCTGGCCGTTCTCGTTGAACCGGCGCAACATGCTCTTCCGTAGCCGGGTGCCCAGCGGGGCTCTGGCCAGGGCGCGTTCGGCCAGGTTGAAGAAGTCCTTCTTGTTGACGCGCAGCGCGATGTCGATGTCGGAGTTCGTGCGCGCCGTTCCCTTGATACGGCTGCCGTGCAGGATGAGATCGCCCTTGGGAAGCCCCGCCTGGCGCTGTAGCTGTCGAATGTTCCGGGCGAACTTGCGGAATTCCCGATCGGTGAACCCCTGGGGGACGCGCCGGACGGGGTGCCGGTCGGCGGGCATTTTCTTCAGCCAGTTGGCAATGGGGCGGAAAAGGCCCATGTTCCCGCCTCTCCCGCCCGCTCCCCTGCTTCTGGTCCTGGCCAACGCTCTCCGTCCGCGGTCGGTTCGGTGGGGTGGTGGCCGTCAGCCGTTGAGGATCGACTCGACGGTCATGTCGATGAGCTGGTCGATGACGACCGAGGCGATGAACTTCGCGATCGGGATCCAGGACAGCGAGGCGCCGAACGTCGGCCCGGCCCAGGCGATGGCCTGGATGATCTGGAAGAGCAGCAGGACCAGCTGGATGATCACATAGATCTTCAGCATGAGCACCACGACCGCGCAGATGGTCAGCCCGGCCCCGATGAGCATCGCGGCGGTGCCCGCGTCCGTGAGGGCCTCGGCGGGGGCGTCCTCGCCGGTCCACTTGCGGCGGAACGCCTCCAGGCCCTCGCCCTTCTGGCTCCACACCCTGGCGGCGTGGTCCTGTGCCTCGCCCACGGGCGCGCCCAGGCGCCCGGCGAAGCCGAACCAGGACCCGGCCATCCTGAACAGCTTCTCCTCGTCGGTCTCGGGCCAGTTGTAACCGAGCATCCCGAGCGCGGAGGCCAGCTCCCCCGACAGTTTCAGTCCCATCGGGTCACCCCAGCATCTGCCGGACGCGGTTGACCTCGACCGTGGACCTGTCCTCGGCCTGGAAGTACACCGAGGCCATCTCCACGGTGCCGTCGGCGTAGTCCTTGAGCCCGTCGATGTTGCTCTCGATGCACTCCACGGCCGCCTCGTAGATCGCGCCGTAGCAGCCGCCGATCAGCATGCCGATCATGTCGCCGCCCCAGGGTTCGCCGTGCCCCTGGAGCTCGCCCTGGAACGCCTGCCACTCGGACCGCAGGTGCTGGGCGGCGGAGTGGATGCCCTCACCGCCCCGTTTGATCACCTTCGGGTCGACGTCCAGTTCAGGAGCCATGGGACGGTCCCTTTCTAGGAGCGCTTCTCGACGCTGTTCATCAGCGACGTGAGGGAGCGGGTGAAGGAGGAGAACTGCTCCAGGCTCTGGTCCTGGATGCGGCGGACCTGCTCGGCCATCTCGTGGGGGCCGAGGACGGCGGTGGCGTCGACGGCGTTGGCGCGCGCCTCGGCCAGGGCGGCGTTCCCGGCGGTGACCACGTGCGCGGCCAGGGCGTGCGACCCCTGCCGCACCACGCGTTCGGTGAGCTCGACCGTCTCGACGAGGCCGCCGCCGGAGACGGTGACCCGGACCTCGCCGTCGGCGGCGGTGCCGACGGCCGGGGCGCGGCCGCCGCTCGGGCCCGCCGGACCGGCCAGCCGCCCCACCTGCCCGACCAGCCCCTCCAGGTCGGGGAGCGGGGCGTGGTCGCCGACGTGGGCGCGGTCCTGGATCCCGGCCAGCGCCTCGTCGAGGCCGCGCATCATGACGCCGAGCCGGCGCAGCCCCTCGTTCTGGACCTCGCCGAGCCGTCGCAGCAGCGTGGCGGGGTCGGCCGCGCTGTCGGCGGGATCGCTGGTGACCTTGCCGCGCACGTCGTTGAGCGCGGCGTTCACGGCGGCGGCGAGGGAAGCGCCGATCTCGCCGGGCGGAAGCCGGAGCACGCGCGGGTCGAGTTCGAGTGACTCCAGACGGCCGCCGCTGACGGCCACGGCGCGCACTCGTCCCTCGGCGGCCTCGCCCTCGCCGCGTACCAGAGGAGTCTCCGAGCGGGCGGTCACGGGTTCGCGGGCGGTGAGGGCGTCGCCCAGCTCCCGGCGTGCCTCGGCGAGCCGCTGCTCGAACGGGACGTCGTCACCGTCGTCCGGTTCGTCGTCCTTCCACATCCGTGCTCCCCCCGAATCGGTCGCCAGGCGGGAGGAATCGTATCGAACCGTGCAGGAAACGCGTGATCAATGGATTCAGGGCGTTCCCCGCGGGTAGACAGACCGGTTCGGCTCTCCGCCGGGCGTGCTTTCCGGCGACTCTGACTCGCGGGAGGCCCCGGTGGTTCCAGCGCCGTCCGATTCAGGGGACGCGGGCCGTGCCGCACGCGCATACCGGGGGTGAGGGAGGCGTGACCAGGGCGTGTGGAGCGTCACAGCTTGTTACCTACGGCTTGACAGAACGTCTATGTTGTTACGGTTTCCTCCCGTGATGGGACGGTCCTTGGGACCACAGGTGTACTTGTGAGGGAGAACTGTGGCAACAGTCACCGGGGCAGAGCTGTGCCGGGTCACGGTGGTGGCTCCCAAGCGCCGCATCGACATCTCGCTTCCCGCCCACGTGCCGTTCGCCCAGCTCTTCCCGGCGATCCTGCACTACTCGGGCAACCAGATGGCCGACGCCGGACTCGCGCACGGCGGCTGGGTGCTGCAACGGCTCGACGAGGCCCCCTTCGACGGGGCGACGACCCCCGCGCAGGCCGGGCTCCGCGACGGCGAGATGCTCTACCTGCGCCCCGGGATGTCACAGCTTCCGGAGCTGGCCTTCGACGACGTCGCCGACGTGGTCGCCACCGCCGTCAACGACCGCCGCGACCGCTGGCGGCCCGAGTGGACCCGCAACTTCGCGCTCTCGGTCGCGGCCGGGTCGTCCGCCTTCGCCGCCCTCGTGCTGCTGCTGTCCGGGCCGTCGTGGATCGTCCCGGCGGTGTGCGCCGGCGTCGTCGCCCTGCTGCTGATGATCGCCTCGGTGTCGGTGTCCCGCGCCTCCGGGGACCGGCAGGCCGGAACGGTGCTCGCCTTCTCGGCGTTCCCGCACGCGTTCCTGGCCGGGCTGCTGGCCCCGGCGCGCGACACCGCGCTGGCCGACCTCGGCCCGCTGCACGCGCTGGCCGGGTTCGGCGCGGTCGTGCTCGTCGCGATGATCGCCCTGGTCGGGATCAAGGAAGGCGCGACGATCTTCTGGGGCACGGTCGTGGGCGGCGCGCTCGGCGCCGCCGGCTCCGGCGTCGCGCTGCTGTTCGACGACCTGTCGCCGACCGGCATCGCCACCGTCGCCGTGGTCGTGGCGATGATGCTGACACCGCTCACCCCGACGCTGGCGTTCCGGTTCTCCAAGGTCACGCTGCCGCCGGTGCCGCAGAGCGCCGAGGACCTCCGCCGCGACACGATCATGGTGGACGGCAGGCAGGTGCTCACCCGCACCGGCCTGGCCGACCGGTTCATCACCGGGTTCACCGTGGGGCTCGGCATCGTCGGGTTCCTCGGGCTGCTGCCCGCCGCGTTCGCCGACGGCTGGCTCGGCCCCGTCACCGCCGGGGTCATCTCGGCGCTGATGCTGCTGCGCTCGCGGCTGTTCCGCGGCCGGATCCAGCGGCTGGCGCTGCTGGTGCCGGGCGTGCTCGGCCTCGGCATCCTCGCCCTGGGCCTGGCCGCGGGCGGCTCGCAGATCATGATGGTCGTCGGCGCGCTGCTGCCGGTCCTGGCGATCGGCGGGACGTTCCTGGGCGTCGGCCTGTGGCTGCCGGGCAACCGGCCCTCGCCGTTCTGGGGCCGCGCGGCCGACATCCTCGAAATGCTGCTGATGGTGGCGCTGGTGCCGCTGGCCCTCGGGCTGTGCGGCCTGTTCGGCTTCATGCGCGGCCTGGCCGGTTAAGGGGAGAGGCCAGTGCAGACACGCAAGGACCTGCTGCAGGCGCACCGGCTGATGACCCAGCGCGCCTCGCTCGCGCTGATCTCCGGGGAGCCCGACAACCCCGAACTGCCGCTGCGCCGGATGAACATCGCCGGGTTCAGCGGCGTCATGATCGCCATCCTGGTCTGCGCGGCGTGCGGGATCTTCGGCATCATCCGGCCCGGCGGGGCCAAGGGCCTGGAGAAGGCCGGCATGCTGATCGTGGAGAAGGAGACCGGCGCCCGCTACGTGTGGTGCCAGGACGGCAAGCTCTGCCCGGTCACCAACTACGTGTCGGCCCGGCTGGTCGCCGGCGCCGACGCCAAGAGCCGGCGCACCGTCTCCACCAACTCGCTGTCGAAGTACGAACGCGGCCCGATGATCGGCATCCCCGGCGCGCCGAACACGCTGCCCGACCGCAAGAAGCTCACCCGCGGCCCGTGGTCGGTGTGCGTGCGCGCCGTCGACGGCACCTCGACGGGCCGCCAGTCGCTGGTGACGCTGATGGCGGGCCGCGGCGTCGGCGGCACCCGGATGCGCGACGACCAGGCGGTCGTCGTGCAGGCCGACGGCCAGAACTGGCTGATCTGGCGCAACCAGCGGATGCTCATGTCGCAGTCGGCGCTCATCACGCTCGGCGCGACGCCCGTCCAGATCTCCGGCAAGTGGCTGGACTCGGTCACCCAGGGCCCCAACTTCGCCCCGCCGGAGATCCCCGACCTCGGCCAGCCCGCCGCGGGCCCCAACGGCAAGGCCCAGGTCGGCCGGGTCTTCGAAGTGAAGACCTCGTCCGGCGGCCAGACCGCGTACGTGCTGCGCAAGGACGGCCTCGCCCCGCTCACCCCGATCCAGCGGGACCTGATGCTGGCCGACCGCGGCACCTGGAAGGCGTACGGCAACCAGCGTCCCGTGCCCGTTCAGATCGACACCAGCCAGGTCGGCCAGATGGGGCAGTCCGCGCAGCAGGTCCGCGACCAGCGCCTGGACGGCAAGGCCCCGTCGCTGGCCACCTACAAGGAGAACAGCCCGCTGTGCGCCGTCTACGACGACCCCACGGGCAACTCCGACGCCAAGCTGACGATCGGCGGAACGCTGCCGACCCCGCCGCCCGGCCCGCAGCCGACCGGCGCGGACCAGCTGGTGTTCCCGCCCGGCAGCGCGTCGGTCGCGGGCCGCGTCCCCAGCCCCGGCAAGGCCGACAAGGTGGACACCTACTATCTGGTGGCCGAGGGCAAGCGGTTCCCGATCAAGAATCCGGAGACCGCCGGGAAGCTCGGCTACACCCTTCCCGGCGACGCCGCCAAGGTGCCCGCCGGGGTCCTGGATCTCATCGCACAAGGGCAGCCGCTGGACCCCGACAAGGTCTCGATCAACCTGCCCCTGACCACCCAGGTGGGGAGCTGAAAAAATGATCGAAAAGGGCTGAACCAGGGTGAATGGCGATGCGTCTGATACGCCAGGGAATCGATGGACACCTTGCGATCAGGCCCTTTAGTGTGATGGGACTCTGCGGCGCGACCCCCGCCTACTCGGCCACAGGGGTCCTCGTGCTGCCGGGACGGGGGCTTGGCGTGAAAGACCCGGCGCCTCTGCCCAGATCGTTTCCCGCGGGTCATGGCACGACGAGTCACTGGAGGTGACGGATGACGCAGCAGTCCGCCGTCGACAGAGCGGCAATGAAGCAGGCCGCGGAGGACATTGACGCTTCCGCGAACATCATCAAGGGCCTGCAGACGCAGCTCGAAAGTCACAAGCAGCAGGTCCGCTCGGCCTGGGAGGGCAACGCCTCCATGGCCTTCGAGACGGTGTTCAACCGTTTCAACGAGGACTTCACCAAGGTGCTGCGGGCGCTGGAGGGCATGCACCAGAGCCTGGTCCAGACCAAGATCACCTACGAGTCCAAGGAAGAGATGTCCGAGCAGGCCGTGAACAAGGTTCAGGCCCTGCTCAACGGCCGCACCTGATCCGGCGACCTTCCGACGACCCGGTGAACCAGGCTGGACAAAGGAGAGACACATGAGCTACATGAGGGCAAACTTCGGCGGTCTGACCGAGGGGGAGGCCCAGTTCACCCAGGCGGCGCGCGCGCTCATGGACGAGCTGAGCGACCTTGAGGGCAAGCTCAAGACCAAGCTGAACCAGTGGGAGGGCGGTGCGCAGGAGGCGTACTGGCGCTTCCAGAAGGACTGGGACACCGCCGCCAAGGACATGCAGACCGTCGTGGCGCAGCTCGGTGTCGCCATCCGCGACGCCCACGACAACTACCAGGCGGCTGAGCGCGCCAACACCGGCATCTGGGGCTGACGCCCCTTTCCAGGGTGCTGGAGGTAGCGGAACGGGCCTTGGTCGGCGCGACCGACCGGGGCCCGTTCCACTCGACGGTCCCGCATCCCGGATCCGGTCGTCACCGTGCCGTCTCGTCTTCTCGGACGGCCGAACAGTTGTTGAGTCGGCATCGGCCGACAGGAGGTTGAGCAGACATGGCACCCCCCGAGCGTCCCCGTAGCCTGCCCGACGCGGGCAAGGAGATCAAGGTTGACCACGACAAGCTGAAGGACCTGGCCGACCAGCTCCAGAAGGACCTGGACGACCTGCGCAACCAGAAGCTGGTCGAGGCGTTGGAGGACCACGCCAAGCCGGGCCAGAAGGCGATCGGCAACTACAACGCCGGTCAGGGCCTGAACATGACGGTCAACACCGCGCAGAACGCCATTGGCAACACCTACGACCAGTTCCTCCAGTCGTACCAGAAGGTCATCGACGCGCTGCGCCGGTCGAACCAGACCCACCGCGACGCCGACGACAACGCCAAGAAGGCCGCCAACAACGTCGGCGGCAAGCGTTACGCGACCTGACGGGCACGGAGAACTTGAGAGGGGTGCGCTAGGTGACCACAGGTCAGAGCAACAACGTCACGATCCGCAACGGCCAGATCCACGGCGACAACCAGGGCATCGGCGGCTGGAACTCGCTGAAGATCTGGGAGGACCAGTTCGCGAAGCTCCAGCAGATCGTCGACGGCATGGAGCCGGACAAGGTCCGCACGGCGGGTAACACGTACGGCAACCTGTCCCGGCGTATCAACACCACGGCCGACCTGCTGTACAAGAAGGCCTACCAGATCATCGAGGTCTGGGGCGGCGAGGACGCCCAGGCCGCGATGAAGGAGATGAACACGGCCTACCGGCAGGCCAACGAGATCTACAACAAGAGCCACAAGACCAGCCAGGCGCTGACCAGCCACGCCTCCCAGCAGGAGGGCTGGAAGCAGGCGTGGGGTTCGCAGAGCTCCACCGCCAAGTGGGTCCAGGAGGTCGTGGACTGGTCCAAGCTCGTCCCCCCGGCGGCGGTGGGCTCGTTCCTCGGCCGCAACATGGGCGCGGGCGACGCCATGGAGCGGATCAACAACGGCACCACGGCGACCAACGACAACTTCCCCGACGACATCCGCCAGCAGATGCCGAACCCGAGCGTCCGGGATCCTGACCTTCCCGGGCCGACGGACCCGGGCGGGAAGCCGCCCGGCTCGCCGAAGATGCCGGGTGGGGGCGCCCCTCCCGGTGGCCCGCCTGGCGGTCCGAACGGTCCGGGTGGCACTCCGGAGCCCCCGAAGATGCCGGACCCCAACGGTCCGAACGGGCCCAACGGTCCCCACGGCCCGAACGACCCGCCCAAGTTCCCGAACGACCCGAACGGCCCCGGCGGCCCGAACGGACCTGGTGGTCCCAACGGCCCGAACATGCCCAAGGGCCCGGGTGGCGACCTGTCGAGCATGCCTCCGGGCGGCCCCGGCGGTGGCCCCCCTGGTGGTCCCGGCGGCATGCCTCCGGGTGGCCCCGGGGGCATGCCTCCAGGCGGTCCCGGTGGCGTGCCGGGTGGTCCCGGCGGCATGCCCGGCGGCGGCTTCGGCGCCTTCCCGGGTGCCGGCGGGTTCGGCAAGAACGGCGGGGCCGGCATGGGCATGGGCATGGGAATGCCCATGGGCGCGGGCGCCGGTGGCCCCGGCGGCCAGGAGAACGAGCACGAGCGTTCCACCTGGCTGACCGAGGACGAGGACGTCTGGGGCGGTAACGACGAAACCGCGCCCCCGGTCATCGGCTGACGCCGGATCCGGTGACGCGGGAACGGTACGGATGGGTCAGGGATAGCCTGACCCGTCCGTACCGTGAGCGAGGTTTGTCGCGATGAGCGAGGAGTGTCGGATGCGACGCTGGAGCCGGGCAGTCGTTCGGTCGACATTGGCCCTGGCCGTTCTGGGGGCGGTGGCCTCACCCGGTGCCGCTGCGGCGGATTCCAGGCCGTTGCCGGAGCAGTGGTGGTTCTCCACCTGGGGCGTCAACGACAAGCTCTGGCCCAAGGCCAAGGGGCAGGGCGTCACGGTGGCGGTCAGCGACACCGGCGTTCAGGGGGACATCCCTGACATGTCGGGTGCGGTGCTTCCGGGGACCGACCTGGAGACCGGCAGTGGCGACGGTCGCACCGACAAGAACTCCAGCTTCGGAGAGCCCGGCCACGGAACGCACATGGCCTCGCTCATCGCCTCGCAGGGCAAGAGCACCCGCTTCCTGGGGGTCGCGCCGGAAGCCAAGATCTTGCCGATCGTCGCGCAGACGGGTCCCTCCATCGCGAAGGGGATCCGCTACGCCGCCGACCGTGGCGCGAAGGTGATCAACCTGTCGCAGGCGCTTCCCGGCGCGTGCCCGACCGATATGCAGGAAGCGATTCACCACGCCCTGGGCAGGGACGCCGTGATCATCGCGGGCGCGGGTAACGACGGGCATGCCTCCAACCCGTCGATGTATCCCGCCAACTGCAGGGGCGTTCTCTCCGTCGGAGCCGTGGACCCGCAGTTCCGTCCCTGGCAGAAGACGGAGAAGCAGCCTTACGTGAAGGTCGCGGCGCCGGGAGTCCAGGTGGGCGGGCTCGATCCCGAGGGCAAGATCGTGCGCAACTTCAGCGGGACCAGCCAGGCGTCGGCGTTGACCGCCGGCATGGTCGCGCTCATCCGGTCCAGGTACCCGGAGATGAAGAACCGCGAGGTCGTCCGCCAGCTCATCGCCTCCGCGCTGGACGTCGACGCCAGGGGCAAGGACGACCGGACCGGCTACGGCATCATCCGTCCCAACCGGATCTTCATCGGCGACGTGCCGAAGACCTCGGCGAACCCGGTGTTCGACGAGTACGACCGGTGGGCCGCGAACCACAAGCCGGACGCCGAGAAGCCGCTGAAGGAGATCGAGACCCCGATCGCCTGGGACGCCGTCGCCTACCTGGGCGGCCTCGGTGGCGCGGCCGTGATCGCCGTGGCCGTCGTCGGATTCATGGCGATGCGCAAGAAGCGCCAGGGGCCGCGGCCCGCCACCGGGCCCGGCCAGGGGATGCCCCCGGCCGGTTTCGGCGGTGCTCCCTATCCTCCGCAGGGCGGGCAGCAGTACCCGCCGCAACCAGGGCAGTTCCCGCAGCAGCCGCAGACTCCGCAGGGCGCGCCGCAGGCCCCTCCGCCCGGACGGCCGCAGTTCCATCCGCCGCAGGACCGGTGACCAAGGGAACGGCCTGGGAGAAGGCCATCCGGTACGCCGTCGACAGCGGGGTCGGGGTCATCAACATCCCGTAGGGCTACGACGGCATCTGTGGCCTGCTCCAGGACGACGTCCACCACGCGTCGCGCAAGGACGCCGCCTTCGTCCTCAGCGGTCAGATGGAGGCGGGCGTCGGGGTGTGGCCGAAGCGGTCCGGCGGGTCCCTGAGAATGTTTCATCGTGATACGTGCTGGTGAGGAGTTGACCGTCGTCCGGCGGAAGCAGCCCTGGGGATACGAACTGCTGGACGGCGGGCAGCGGAGGGTCGCCTCCTGCGTGCCGACCGAGGGCGGGCGGCGGAGCCTGTGGCAGAAGGTCATGAGCGGCCATGACGGGCCTCCCTACGGAGACCCGACCGTGCCGCGCGACACCGCGCGGGTCGTGCTGGAGGTGCGGGACGGCGAGGGGCGGCCGATGTTCTTTTTGGAACGTGCCGAAGCCCGTCCCAAGGCCGATCCCCGGTCGGTCATGCCGGGCCAGCATCCCGCCCAGGCCGCGAACGACCCGCTGGAGTGGGACCGGTTCGCCGTCGTCACCGGCGCGAACGGGGAGCGGCTCGGCGCGGTGGAGCGCACGGACGCCCCGCTCTTCCCCGGTGGCCCCGCCCCCACGCTCACGCTGACCAGCAGGCGGACCTACGAGATGGTCGGGCAAGGTGGACGCGTCGTCGCCCGGGCCGCCGCCGAGCCCGTCGAGGCCGGCGTGAACGTGCGGGGCGGCCGCTTCTTCGAGATCGTGAACCCCGTCGGCGCGCGGGTCGCGCTGCTGGAGGGCACGGTCGCCGGTTACCTGGACCGGCGCGCGAAGCTCGTGTTCGAGCTGGACGTCCGTCCGGAGACGGCGCCGCTCGTCCTCGCGTTCCCGTTCGCGCTCAAGCTGGTCTGACCGGGGCGTCGGCGCGGGTCGCGGCGATCGTCACCGTCGTGTAGTCCATCGTGAAACCGCCGCCCGCCGCGTCGATGACCTCGCCGACGCCCGCCAGGAGCTCCCGCAGCTTCTCGGGGCCGAGCTGGCCGGCGAAGCCGCTCGTGGGGATCTGGTCCAGCCACTCGTCGCGGGTGTAGGAACGCCGCCAGCCGAACTCCCACCGCTCCGGGGCGCCGAACGCGTTCGTCCGGCGGATCCCGTCGGCCGCCTTGTCCAGCAGCGCCGTGTACGCCTGCGCGGACGCGGCCGTCTGCTGGAGCATCGGCAGCTCGGGCACCACCCGGCGCGCGACCTCGGCGAACGCCTCCGCGATCTCGGGGGAGGGGACGCCCACGTTCCAGAACGCCGCCAGCAGGCCGCCCGGCCGCAGCGCGTGGGCCGCCCGGGCCGCGCCCGCCGCCGGGTCGATCCAGTGCCAGGTCTGGCCGGAGACGACCGCGTCGAACGTCCGGCCGGCGGGGTCCCAGGACTCGAACGCCGCGACCTCCACCTCCAGCCCGTCCCGGCGCGCCCAGTCCGCCATGCGCGGGTCGACCTCGACGCCGAGCACCCGGCAGCCGGCCGCCCGGAGTTGCCGGGCGACGATGCCGGTGCCGCATCCGACGTCGAGCACGTCGGGTCCGGGGGCGGTGGCGACGAGCCGTTCCAGCAGGGCGTCGGGGTAGCGGGGGCGGGCGCGGTCGTAGCGCTCGGGGTCCGAGCCGAACGACTCCGCCCACTGCCGGGCCTGGTGCGGTTCGGAGGGCAGGGAACGTCCCGATCGCGAAGTGGGCATGCGCCCACTCTAGTGGGCAACTGCCCACTCGTCGATAGTGGAGGTCTACGGAAGGCGAGGGGGAGTGCGGTGCCGACAGGGGTGGCCATCCGGGACGTGCGTCAGCAGCTGTTCGCCGCGGCCGAGCGCGTTCTGCTCCGGGACGGCCCGAGCGGGCTGACCAGCCGGGCGGTCACGACCGAGGCGGGCTGCGCCAAGGGCGTCCTGCACCGGCACTTCGCCGACTTCGACGCCTTCCTGGCCGAACTCGTGCTGGACCGCATCGCCCGCGTCGAGGACCGGGCCGCGTTCCTGCGCGCCACCGCCGGGACCGGAACCGTCGTCGACAACCTCACCGGGGCGCTCACCGAGCTGTTCGGGTCGGTCGTCGTGGCGGTCGTCGGGCTCGTCATCTCCCGGGACGGCCTGCGCGCCCGGCTGCGCGAGGTCCGGCCGACCGGCATCCCGCTGGTGACCGAGGCCGCCGAGATGATCGCCTCCTACCTCGCCCGGGAACGCGAGCTCGGCCGGATCGCCGCCGACGCCGACATCGACGTGCTCGCCCCCACGCTGATCGGGGGTGGGCACCTCATGTTCGCCGACCGGACGGGCGAGCCGCCGGAACCCGCTGCCGTGCGCCGGGCCGTGCACGCGGTCCTCGCCGGTGTCCTGCGCGAACCGCGCGCCTGAACGGCGAGGGCCCCGGCCGGGACGGCCGGGGCCCTGGCGGGAAAGGGGCTCAGCCCTTCCAGACCATCACGTTGGCGATCTCGCGGCCGAGCTCGCCCGCGGTCGTGAAGACCAGGCCGGTCCGGCTGCCGGGGTCGGTGCCGTTGGCGTTGTAGCCCTGGGCGTAGACGACGTACTGGCCCTGCGCCCAGCTGCGGTTCCAGACGCTCGGCTGGCGGGGCAGCGCGGGCAGGCCGCTGCCGGTCGGAGGCAGCAGGACCGTGGGGTTCGCGCCGCGGCTGGTGGCGTTGTTGACCGAGACGGCGGTGGTCGAGTCGGCGAACTTCAGCACCGACACCACCACGACGATCGTGCGCGAGGAGTTGGTGTAGAGCGCCGACGACATGTCGTCCACGCAGGAGTTGCCGCGCAGCGCCGTCACCAGGTCGGAGTCGGCGCGGCTGATGCAGCTGCCGGTGCGGATCGTTCCCGCGCGCGTGAACGTGCTGCCCGCCGCCGTGCTGACGATCGGCTTGAGCACCGAGTCCATCGCGGTCGTGGAGGTGCTCGGGCTGTAGGAGGGGGTGGTCAGCGGGGGCGGCAGCACCCGGCGGCGTTCACCGTCGTCGCCGCCGATCACGACGAACGCGCCGATCGCGACCAGCGCCAGCACCACCACCGCGCCGACGAGCAGCAACGGGACCAGCGGACCGCTGCCGCTGGGCGGTGGGGGCGGCGGCGGGAAACCGGGCTGGCCGGGGGGCGGGCCGTACGGCTGCCCCGGCGGGGGCGGGAAACCGGGCTGACCAGGGGGCGGGTTCTGGCCCGGCCACTGAGGAGGGTTCATGGCTTCTCCAGGCCGTGATGGGGGCTTTTGTGAGACAGGTTTGGAAAGGGTAGCGGCGTCACGACGGTGAGGGATGACACTGGTGTGCGATAGGTGAGACGCGGCGGAGCCGTCCGGCGTTCTGCCGAACGACCGGAATTTTGCTCGATGTCACGGTTTGGTGCGAGAGCGGCGGACGGTGCGCGAGTTCCCCGAAGTCTCGTAGGCTGGCGGAGGAGAGAGGAGGCAGGTGACCGACTCGGGTTGGCAGCAGGGCGTGCTGCGTGATCTCGGTGTTTCCCAACGCGGGTTCGCGGCCCTCAACACCATGGCGGCGGCCCCGGCGCAGGGCGCATGGGGAGCGGAAACCGCGCCGCCGCCACCGCCTCCACCCCCGCCGTTCGCCGGAGTCACGGGGGCAGCACCCGCCCCGATGCCGTCCGCCGCGCCCGTTCCGGAGGCGCCGCGGCATGCCGAGCCCCCGCCTCCGCCCGCGATGCCGGACTTCTCCGGCCCGCAGCCACCCGCGCCCCCGCCGATGCCCGAACCCGTCGCGCTGACGCCGGACGCGTCCGGACCGTTCGCGCCCCCCGCGCCCCCGATGCCGGACACGTCCGCCGCCCAGGGAACGGACACGTCCGGCCCGCAGTTCCCGCCTCCGCCGCCGATGCCGGGCACGGAGCCCGCCGCGCAGGACGCCTCGGGCCCGCAGGCCCCGGTGCCGCCACCCATGCCCGCGATGCCGGGCATGGACCCCGCCCGGCAGGATGCTTCAGGTCCGCAGTTCCCCGGCCCGCCTGCACCGCCGCCCATGCCGGGGCTGCCGGATGCGCAGGAGCCTTCGGGCCCGCAGTTCGCGGAGCCGCCCGCGCCACCGCCGGGCATGGAGCCCGCCCAGCAGGATGCTTCAGGGCCGCAGTTCCCCGGCCCGCCCGCGCCTCCTCCCATGCCGGGACTCCCGGATGCCCAGGAGCCTTCGGGCCCGCAGTTCGCCGAGCCGCCCACCCCACCGCCGGGCATGGAGCCCGCCCGGCAGGATGCTTCAGGGCCGCAGTTCCCGGGTCCGCCTGCGCCGCCGCCCATGCCCGCGATGCCGGGCACGCAGGACGCGTCGGCTCCGCAGTTCGCCGCGCCGCCTGCCCCGCCGCCGATGCCGGGGACCGAGGCGGCTCAACAGCAGGATGCTTCGGGGCCGCAGTTTCCAGGCCCGCCTGCACCGCCACCTATGCCTGGGTTGCCGGATGCGCAGGAGCCTTCGGATGTGCAGTTCCCGGGGCCGCCCGCGCCGCCGCCGATGCCGGGTATGGAGCCCGCCTCGCAGGACGCTTTCGGGGCGCAGTTCGCCGCGCCGCCCGCGCCTCCGTCCATGCCGGGCATGGAGCCCGTTCCCCAGCAGGACGGGGACGCCTCGGGGGCGCAGTTCGCCGTGCCGATGGCCGATCCGCCCGCCACGGGGGCGTTCGGGGCGTCGCTCGCGTTCGGGACGATCATCGGCACGGAGGACGACGGGGCCGGCGCCGAGCAGGCCGCGCACCAGCAGTCGCAGCAGGCCGCGCCCCAGCACCCGCAGGGGCACGTGCACGCGCAGGAGCTCATGCGCCGGGACCAGCACGGCGATCCGCTGATGCGGAGGGTCGGGCGCGGGGTGCGCAAGGCCGTCGGCGGGTCGTCGGCGGACCTGAAGCTGCAGAGCGACTTCGCCGACCTCATGGCGCGGCCCGTGTCGGGGTACCGGCAGATCGCCGTCGCCAGCGTGCGGGGTGGCGCGGGCAAGACGACCATGTCCGCGTTGATCGCGACCGAGCTGGCGCGGGCGCGCGGCGACCGGGTGCTGGCCGCCGACGCCGACGCCGAGCTCGGGTCGCTTCCGCTGCGGCTGGGCGTGCTGCCGGAACGGTCGCTGTTCGACCTGGCCGAGTACAACCCCCGGTCGTTCGAGGAGGCCGCGCAGTTCCTGTCGCGGACCCCCGACGGGCTGTGGGTGCTGTCGTCCACGCGCGGCGGGCGGATCGCCGGGGAGTTCGCGCTGGACACGTTCCAGAACGCGCTCGGCAAGGTCACCCGGTACGTGTCGTCGGTCATCGTGGACTGCGGCGCGGGCATCCTCACCGAGGTCAACCGCGGCGTCCTCACCCACTCGCACGGGCTGGTGCTGGTCACCCCCGCGACCGTGGACGGGGCGCTGAGCGCCAAGGGCGCGCTGGAGTGGTTCGCCGCCAACCAGCAGCAGGCGTTGATCACGCGGACCGTCGTCGCGATGGTCGCGCACGCCCCGCAGGTCGGCGCGGACCTGGACAAGGCCCAGCAGATGCTGACCGCCTGGGGCGTGCCGGTGGTCCTGGTGCCCTACGACCGGCACGCGGGCGCCGGCGGCCCGCTGGACATGGCCAAGGTCGGGGTGGCCACCCGGACGGCGGTCATCCGGATCGTCCACGAGGTCTTCGCGCGTTCGCTGGGGGCGGGCCGATGAGCTGTGATTTCGTCGCCCTGGTGCGGCGGCGTCCCGACGTGCACGCCGTCGCCGACGGGCTGATCGCGATGGGCGAGCAGCTCGGGCTGCGCGGTGGCGAGCCCGGGCCGTCGCTGCTGTACGACGCGCAGGGGCGGCTGCTGGTGGCGATCGAGCCGCCGGTGCAGGTGTCGGTGCAGAGCGAGATCGGGCGGCTGCTGGGCCCGGAGTTCGCGGCGCGGGTCGCCGTCCCGGTGTGGTGGGTGGACGTCCGCGCCATCGCCGACCTGCCCGACGCCGAACGGGTGGCGCGCCGCTTCGCCGAGGCGCTCGCGCACTGGACGGGCGGCACGTTCCACCCCGACGGCGCGCCCGACGTCCCGGCGCTGAGTTGGAAGGCCGCCGAGATGGCCGAACCGGAGGCCGAACCCTCCGGTTTCCCCGGCGGGGTCATCGGCGGCTGAACGCCGGATGTGATGTGCGTCTCGTCAGGAATGAGAGGGCCTTTCCCGGGTAAAGGGCGCGCGGGGTCGGATATGGAGAAAGGGCCCGTCCCGGGGGAGTGCGGGACGGGCCCTGTCCGTCGCACCGGTCCGTCGCCGATAGGTTGTTGCCCGTCCGCCGGGGGTCACCCGCCGACAGCGGACTCCGTGGTCCACGCAGCGCGGAACGCCCATTGGCTCTGAGTCGGAGGAGAGAACGGTGCGGACGGTTCAGCGGCACGAGATCGACGCGGAGTTCGCCGCCCGGCAGGCCGAGGAACTCCACGACACGGTCGTGAACTGGGCGCTGATCGATCTGGACAAGGCCCCCGCGCAGATGAACGAGGTCCAGTACCTCACCCGCTCGGTGTGGGGGTACCGGCTGGCCGGGGACGCCCCGGCGGCCCTGGCGGAGACGTGGCGGAGCACGGTGCTGGCCATGCAGGCCGGGGCGGCGGCGTTCCAGGCGGCGACCCGGCCCGCGGGCACGGTCGTGGAGTGCCGCTTCGGCACCGAGACGCTGCCGGTGCGGTCGGAGGGGCCGAGCTTCTGGACGACCGGCGGCGAGTGGTTGAACGCGTGCTACCTGGCGCTGGTGTGCCGGGAGAAGGAACGCCTCGACTTCCTGAACTCGGTGTCGCCGGACTTCCTGCGGGACTCGGCCGCGGGCGGGAGCGCGGCGCCGTACCTGTACCCGTGGATCCAGGCGTTGCAGGCGTTGTGGCGCGGCCGGGAGGACTGCCAGGAGCACCTGTACGCGGCCGTGGAGGCGATCGACCCGCAGGGCGGTCGGGACCGGGCGAACCTGATCGCCTTCCCGGCGATGCGGGTGTTCGAGGCGGTGATCGCCGAGGACGGCGCGGCGTTCAACGACGCCCTGTTCGAGGGGCTGGAGTGGCACCGCGAGCACTGGACGCGGGACGGGGAGCGGCGCCGGTCCCCCGAGGGGTTCGTGGCGTTGCCGCTGCTGGCGCTCGCCTGCCTGGCGACGGACCTGGGGATTCCGGTCGAGGTGGAGTCGGAGTATCTCCCCGGGCACCTGGTGAGGGGCGAGTGGGTGGGCGAGTTCCCCACCTGAGGGCGCGGACCGCACCCGACGGCCTCACCGCGTGCGCGGTGAGGCCGTCGCCGTTCAGGAGGCGGCGATGGAGCGGAGGACGCTCAGGGTGGAGGCGGTGGAGCGGGGGTTCGGGACCACGCGGCCGTAGTGCGAGGCGTCGGGGTCCAGCGGCAGGGGGGTACGGGCGAAGAAGTCCAGCAGCTCCCCGGCGGGGACGCCCCGGGCACGGGCGGCGCGCAGGTCCCGGACCCAGGCGACCGACTCGTTGGCCGCGTGGTCGCCGCCGTCGGCGCGGCGGACGAACCCGGCGGCGTCCCGGGTGGAGGAGGCCCACAGGTAGCCCAGCGGGCCGTGCCGGTCGGAGACGACCTCCAGGTAGTCCACCGGCCCCTCGGCGTCGGAGGGGTAGGACTCGATCGCGGGGCCGGCCAGCCGGAAGTGGACGTCCTCGTTGGCGCGGGCGGCGGGCTGTGGCTCGGTGCTCATATGTTCCCTGGTCAGACGGGTGGATGGCGGAGGACGCCGTGCATGGTCAGCGTCGTGAGCGCCCAGGGGACCGCCTCCCCGGCCGTGGGCGGGACCCGGTGGCCGTTGGCGCGGATGTGCTCCAGGAGCCCGGGCTCGGGGGTGATGCCGTGGTGCTGGAGGTGGTGGGCGACCGCCTCGGACCAGATCCAGACGCCGTCGGTGCGGTGGACGTCCGGGACGCGTTCGGGGCGGTCCGGCGCGAACGCGTCGGGGGCGAAACCGCCGTCGAAGACGACCGGCGCGCCGCGCAGGTAGCGCAGTACCGCGTCGCGTTCCTCCGGCGACAGCCCGGGGCGCCGCCACGCCTCCAGGTCGTCCGGGCGCGGGGGGCGGGCCAGCGGCATCGACTGCTGGTACCGCCCGGCCCAGTCGGCCAGCGCGCGCAGGCTCGGCGCCTGCTCGACGGCCGGCAGCGGCGTTCCGGCCTGGGAGTCCTCCGGCATGGCCGCGCAGCGTTCCAGGACCTCGGCCGGGGGGACGCCCTGCTCGAACAGCTCCCGCAGGCGCAGCCGCCAGGCCCCCCGGGCGACCTGCCCGGCCAGGGCGGCGTCGGCGCGTTCCACGAACGACGCGGCGTCCTCCGAGGCCCACACGTATCCCAGGTGCAGGTCGCCCTGGACGGCGGTGAGGTAGCGGACCGGGCCGTCGCCGGGGGTCTCGGGGTAGCCGGGCGGCAGCCGCATCTCCAGCGGGCCCCAGCCGTGCGAGCGGTCCACCGGTGTCCCGTCGGGGAACTCGCCGTCCAGGGGCAGCATCGCGTCCAGGACCGGGTCGACCAGGGACGGGTCGACCGCCTCCCACAGCTCGGTCGTGCTCGACGCGTACTGCTCGACGGCGTCGGCCGGGACCGCGCCGCCCTCGGGGTGCTCGGGCGCGCCGATCCAGGACCGGATCGCCTGGAGGGCGGGGACGCCGCGTCCGGCGGAGTCGGCGAGCCGGTCGCTCCACGTCTCGGGGGCCTTCAGGGCGTGGTCCACCGCGTCGGGGAACCGCACGAAACCCGCGGCGTCGGTGACCACGCCCGCCCACAGGTAGCCGATGTGCCGTTCGCGCAGCACCACCGGCAGGTAGGCGACCGGTTTGCGGGTGGCGTACGCGTAGGACGGCCGGCGCCCGCCCTCCTCCTCGCCCTCGTCGCCGGGCGGCGGGAAGGGCGGCGCGAACTCCTCACCGCCGTCGTCGGGGAGCGGCGGCACGCCACCGGACGGGGGAAGGGGAGGCGGGGTCTGGTTCATGCACGGGCCTCAGGAGAAGTCGGGTGAGGAGGTGATGGTGGCGACGGCGGCCCGGCGCGCGTCCTCGCCGACCTCCGGGAGCCGGAAGGCGTTGCGGCCGATGTGGTTGACCAGCTCGGGTTCGGGCGGGACGCCGTGCGCGGACAGGTAGTAGGAGACCGCGCCGGGCCAGATCCAGGCGCCGTCGGTGTGGAAGGTCAGCGGCACGCGAGGGGTGCGCTCGGGATCGAGGACGTCCTCGTCGTAGCTGCGGGCGGCCAGCACGATCGGCGCCTCGTCCAGGTAGCGCAGGACCGCCTCCCGGAACTCCTCGGGCACCTGCGGCCGCCGCACGGCGGGAGACCCGTCGGGGTTCACCGCGTCGAACAGCCGGGCCATGCGCAGGCCGCTGCCGTCGCCGGAGGGAGACTGTGTCATGACGGATTTCTCTCCTTCTCTCGCCTCGCGGGAGTCTAGTGGCGGCCCGGCCCCGTGAATCACCAGGTTATTGAGGTGTCGCCGGTGGCCGGTCCCCACGCCGGCCGGGTCCGGCGCGCTCGCGGAGCCGGTCGGACGGGACGTCCTCGGGCGGCTCTCCCGCGCTTGACGATCTCTTCGGCGGGCCGTCCCGGCGTCGCACGGCTGAACGGGGAGAAGCCGCTCGCCCGTGGCTGAGGACGTCGGGGCGTCAGGGGCGGTCGCCGCGCGGTAGTCGCAGGTGAGGGAGTTCGAGGGGGGAGTTCCCCTCTCGCTCGTTCCAGGCGTCGTAGGCCCAGGGGCTTTGGTCGCTCGCCCCGTAGCCGTCCCGGAGCGCGGTCACGACCATCTCCGACAGCTCTCGGTACCGGTCCGGCGGTGAGGGCCACGGAAGCGAGTACCACCAGATGTCGTGCCCCTCCCGGACCTCCGGCGCGCGCCACCCGGCCCGCCTGATCAGCTCTTCGCCGTCGGGGGTCGCCCGCACCTCCGGGACCAGGAACTCGTTGGTGACGATCTCGGCGCTCAGCCGGTCCTCGTCCTGGGCGAACTGGGCGAACCGGAAGTGCCCGGTCTCCTTGCCGGCCTCGTAGACGACCACCAGCGCCCCCGCGGGAAGGTCGGCGAGTTCCTCCGCCAGGGCGGCGGAGAAATGAGCCCAGTCCATCAGTGCCCGCCCTCTCCTCGACGGTCGTCCTCGTCCAGATAGTCGTTCCGCGCCATGAGCAGCTTGAGGTTGACCGTGGTCCGGGTGAGCCCGATCGTGTACTCCCCGCCGCGCCAGCGCACCTGAGGAGAGGGACCCGGGCGTTTCAGGGTCGGTTCGCCGAGGGCCCGCGTCATCACCCCGAGAACGTGCGCGAAGCGGTCGCGGAGCCACGCGCGATCGGGCTCCGAGTTCCGGTCGACACGCGATGTCACCGACAGCCTGAGGGCGTCGACGACGCCGTTCCCGTCGGCGTCGATGAGCCCCGAGCCCGGGCCGAGGCCGGTGTCCAGTTCGACGACCGTTTCGCTCTGGTATTCCACGGTCCATTCGAAACGGCGCGGCAGTTCCGTGGCCCTGTCCATTGGCAGTGGCCACTCCAGGGCGCGGAGCCCGGCCAACAGGTCAAGGATTTCCTGGTCGTCGAGAACCCGCCTGGTCATGCCGTCATCCTACACGTTGATTCCCGCGATCTCCGTAAAGCGGATCGGGGCCCCGTCCCGGTCGAGATGGAATCTGGCCCAATTGACTTCGCCCTGGTCGTTGACATGAACGTAGTAACTGCGGACCCGAAGATTCTCTTTCTCCAGTTCTTCCTTGAGCCTTTTCTGGAGTTCCGGCCGAGCGTCCAGGGCCGCCTTGAGGTCGATATCGCGCTTGAGGATGAAGCGGCTGTACTCGGGAGCCCCCTGCGCGGCCCGTTTCATGTCCTCCACCAGCCTGCTTCCCAGCTGGGAGCCCACGCCCTTGGCCTCGACGGTGTAGAGGACGGCGGTCTCCCCGCCCCTCCCGCGTTCGAAGGCCACGGCCGTGACATCAGCGGTGGTCGGTTTGCCCGGAGCGAGGCTCTGCGGAGTGAGAAGGGTCGCCCCGTACCTGCCGTCCAGGAAGTCCTTGGCCGCCACCATGCCCATCTGCTCGCTGATCCGGGACATCGCGCTGCCGGCCGCGTTGTATCTCCTGGCGACCTCGTACAGGCTGCGCAGGTCGTCGCGCACCCTGCGCCTCTCCTCCGGGGAGAGATCCCCGCTCTCCATTTCCGCGAGAATCTCTTCCCGCTTCTCGGCCAGCTTCTCGTCGCTGTTGACGTCCTCTTTCCTGATGCCGAATCTCGCGACGAGCCGCTTGAGCTCCCTGTTGTCCTCCTGGCGGGACGCGTCGATCTCTGATCGGCGTTCCACCAGGGCGTCCATCTCCCCGCGGGCGGAGGAGGACAGGGCGAGCGGGACCTTCCTGGTCCGCCTCTCCCCGTAGGTGATGTCCTTGCTCCGGTCGGCCAGGGGATCGTCGATGAAGCGCGCGCCGCACTTCAGCCTGTACGACTTCTCCGTCCGGTAGGTGCCGGGCTCGTCCTCGGGGTGGTGGAGCCTGTCGTTCGCCAGGTCCCGGATGTACGGCTGAGGATCACTAGCGAGGCGGTAGTGGCCCTCCGGGACCGGCCGAACGACACCGTCGTCGGCGATGTAGGTGTCGCTTCTCTCGGGCCGGGCGTTCGATGACCCGCTGCCGCCGTCGCCTCGGCCGTCCGCGTTCGGATCGGTGCCGTTCCCCGGGGGACGGTCGGTGGAAGCGCCACGGGAACGGCCGTCGAGGGGCGGACCCTTCGGGAGGTCCTGGCGGGGGTGGCCGGGGGCGAAGCCGTCGCGGCCGGACGGCGTTCTCGTGCCGTCGGGGCCGTGGGTGGTCCAGCCGCCGTCCGGGGGCCAGGTCGGGCGCGGGCGGTCGCCGGGGCCGCGGGTCTCGGACGACGCGTAGACGTTGCCGTCGGTGTCGGACCAGGCCTTGCCGTGCGGGGCGGTGACGGGGACGCCGAGGCGCTGGGCGAGGCGCCGGGCGAAGTCGCCGTCTCCCGTGTGGCAGGAGATCAGCATGACCTCGCGGCCGTTCCAGTTCGGGTCGTTGCGGATCAGGTCGGCGACCTCGTCCACGCCGAGGCGGCGGCCACCCGCGTTCACGCTGTCGGGGTCGCCGTGGCCGTCGAGGATGTAGCGGTTCGGGTCGGCGGGGACGCGCCGGGCCAGGTCCCGCATCTGGGGATCGGTGTGCAGGGAACGTCCGGCGGGCGTCTCGTCGCTGTTGCGCCAGACGTCGCGCAGGTTCTCCGGCAGGCCCTCCGGGACCGGCCGCGAGTCGCCGGTGTCGGGCCCCTCCCGGTGGGACGGGACGGCGTGCCCGTCGGCGGGAGCACGCGTGTCCGACGGGCCGTGGGCGGTGTCCGCGCCGTTGTGGGGACGCGAGGGCCCGTGGGTGGGTGAGGACGTCCCCGCGGACGGCGGCCGAGGGGACGGATCCGCATGCGAGGAAGGGCCCGGCTCTGGGGCCGGGGCGGCACGATGCGCGGCCGGCGAGGGAGGACCACCGTGCGTTGAGGGCGACCAGCCGTGCGACGCGGGCGTCCCGGCGTGCGACGAGGACGGCCCACCGTGCGGTGAAGGTGACACGTCGTGTGGCCCGGGTGACCCGGCGTGCGACAAGGACGGCCCGACATGCAGTGAAGGTGGCCCGCCGTGCGTTGAGGGCGGCCCGCCGTGTGAGGAGGGCGATCCGGCATGTGATGGGGGTGGCCCGCTGTGTGCTGAGGGTGGCCCGGCGTACGACGAGGGCGACCCGCCGTGCGCCGGGGGCGATCCGGCGTATGACGAGGGCGGCCCGGTATGCGACGAGGGTGGTTCGCCGTGTGCTGAGGACGGTCCGGCGTACGCCGGGGACGACCCGCCGTGCGTCGGGGGCGGTCCGGCGTACGCCGGGGACCGCTCGGCATGTGACGAGGGTGACCCGCCATGCGTCGGGGGCGATCCGGCGTGTGGGGAGGGTGGTCCGGCGGGTGACGGGGCCGGGCCGGTGTGTGGCGAGGGTGGTCCGCCATGCGTCGGGGGCGGTCCGGTGTGTGGGGAGGACGGTCCGGCGGGTGACGGGGACGGCTCGGCGTGTGACGAGGGTGACCCGCCATGCGCCGAGGGTGGTCCGGTGTGTGGGGAGGACGGTCCGGCGTGTGGGGAGGGTGGTCCGGCGGGTGACGGGGCCGGGCCGGTGTGTGGGGAGGGTGGTCCGCTGTGTGATGGGGGCGGTCCGGACGGTGGTGTGGAGGTCGGGGGTACGGGGCCGTGGCCGGAGAGGGGCGGGGTCGGGGCCGGGATCACGCTTGCCCAGATCGTGTAGGCGGGCCTGCCGTACGCGTCCACGTAGCCGTTGGGCTGGACCGCGTCGATCCGGTACTGCACGCCTCGGGGCAGGATCAGTTCACGCTGGTCGGGGTAGGCGCTCTGCGACCCCATCCACAGACCGGGGAAGCCTTCGGGGACCCGGATGTGGAGACGGTGGGGGAACGGGTTCTGGGCGACCTCGGCGGGAGTCGAGCCAAGCGAGGTCGACATCGGCGCGTGCTCCGTCTGCACCGTGCCGACCAGCAGTGACGGGTCCAGCCGGGAGCCCAGCGGGTGGCCGTCGGCTCCGACGAGGAAGCTCAGGTCGTGCAGGCCGCGTTCGACCTGGACGGACTCGGGGAGCGGGTGGCTCAGCGCGCGGTCGAGCTCGGCGATCCTGCGCTGGAACGCCTCCAGGGGAGGCTCGCCGAAGTAGCGGATCTGGTGGTCGAGCTCGGCGGACGCGATCTGCAAACGCCCGATGTGGGCGTCCGCGCTGCCGGACCGGTAGAAGTCGAACGCGAGCCTGCGCACGTCGGGATGGACGGTCGGCGCCTGGGAGATCCGGTACAGGTCCCCGGTGGTCGGGATCCTCCCGTTGTTGGCGTAGACCAGCGCATGCAACTGGTTGCGCTGGGCGATCAGGCCGTTGACGAACGCCCCGTAGTCACCGCCCGGCCGCAGGAACCGGTTCGGTTCCGACCGCACCGTGTATTGGTACACGGCCTGCCGCTGATCGGGCGGCAGGTTGCGGTAGGTCTCGGAGAGGTGGGTCTCGCCGTAGTGGGAGCCGTCGAGGTCGGTGGCGAAGCGCCGGACGCCGTCGGGGCCGACCTCGCCGGGACGGTGGGACGGGTCGTGCCCGCCCGGCGGGACCGTCAGCGGGTTCACGGAAGGGACGCGCGGCGGGCGCCGGTCGGCGGGTGGCTCGTGGATGGACCAGCTCGGGGAGATGACCCCGCCGTTCGGGTCCACGGCGATGGGGCCGTTGGGTGTCACCACGCGGGTGCCGAGGCGCTGGGCGAGTTCCCGCGCGAACGGGGAGCCGTTCGGCTGCTGGCTCAGCAGGACGACCTGGCGGCCCGCGGCGTTGGGGTCGCTGCGGATGAGGGCGGCGACCTCTTCCGCGCTGAGGCGTCGGCCGTTGAACGTGATGCCGTCCGGGGCCGCGCCGCGTCCGTCGACGACGTAGCTGCCGGGGGACGACGCGACGCGGTTCGCGCGGTCGGCGATGTCGGCGTCGTGCGGGGAGTGGAAGCTGCGGCCCGCCGGGGTCGGGGTGCTGCCGTGCCAGGCGTCGTGCAGGTGCGGGGGGAGGTTCCGCGGAACGGGGCCGTGCGGCGTCGGCGCGCCGTTCCGGGGCGGACCGCTCGGAGGTGTGGAGGAGTGCGGGTGGCCCGGCGTGGGGGTGTGCGGCCGGGCCGGTCCGCTGGCGCTGGACGGGGTGCGCGGCGGCGTGCCGGACGGGTTGCCGCTGTTGTGCGGCGTGGACGCGGGGTGAGGCGCCGTGCCGGGCGTGGACGGGTGCGGCGCGGGGGCCGGGCGGTTGGGCCCTGCGTGGGGCGGTGTTCCCGGTCCGGCGGGGGTGTTGAACCGGATATGCGGGAACACGGGCCCGTTGGGGCCGGGTGTGGAGGGACGCGGCGGCGTCCCGGCGGGGTCGGGTGCCGGGGCCGGGTTCGTGTTCGGGCGCGTCGCGGGTGCCGGTCCGCTGTCGGCGGGACGGCTGAACGCGATGCGTGGGTCGACGGGCGCGTTGGGGTTCCGGCCCGCAGCGGGGGTGGTGCCGGGGCCGTTCGGGACGGGGTTCGACCTCGGCGCCGTCCCGGAAGGCGTCGGCGTGGAGGCCGGGCCGTTGGGCCTGGCAGGGGACGTGGCCCACGGTGGTGCGCCGGGCGGTGTGGGCCGCGTGGCGGGACCCGACGGCGGGACGTTACGGGTGGGCGAGGCCGCCGGGGTCGCGGGCGGGGCGCCGTTGTTGTTCGAGCGGGGTGCCGTGCCGGGGTGCGGCGCGGACGGGTTGGGCGCGGGTGCCGGGGCGTTGGGCCTGGCAGGGGATGCGCCCCACGGCGAAGCGGCCGGTGTGGACGGGGTCGGCGCGTGGGGGCGGGAGGTCGACGGCGCGCCGGAGGCCGGGGGAGAGCCCGGCGTCGAAGCCGTGTGCGGCGTTCCGCCGGGAGCCGGTCCGGCCCACGAGGGCGTGGCGGAGGGCGCGTTCGGGTTGGGACCGGACGCGGGGTCGTTGGACCTCGGCGGGGTGGGCGCTGGGGGCGCGGTCGAGCTCGGGTTGGGAGCGGACGGGCCGGACGGCGGGGTGCCGTTCGGGGACGCGACCGGTGGCGCGGTGGTCGTCGGCGTAGCCCACGGCGGGGTCGCGGGCGGCGTGGAACCCGGTGTCGCGCCGGACACCGACGAGGGCCCGGATGCCGGAGGCGCGGCGAAGGACGTGTTCGGGGATGGGGCCGACGGCGTGGCCGGGCTGGAAGGCGGGGTGCCGTTCGGTGGTGTGGCGGGTGCCGGGGCTGCCCACGAGGGGGTTGCGGGCGGCACGGGACCTGGTGTCGCGCTGTGCGGTGTGGGGCCTGGTGTCGTGCCGGATGCCGGAGGCGTGGAGGAGGACGTGTTCGGAGCCGACGGCGTGGTGGGCGCTGGGGCCGCCCACGAGGGGGTTGCGGGCGGCACGGGGCCCGGCGTCGCGCTGTGCGGTGTGGGGCCTGGTGTCGTGCCGGATGCCGGAGGTGTGGAAGAGGGCGTGTTCGGAGCCGGAGCCGAGGGCGTGGCTGGGCTGGAAGGCGGGGTGCCGTTCGACGGCGTGGGGGGTGCCGGAGACGCCCACGATGGGGTCGCGGGTGGTGTGGAGCCTGGCGTTGTGCCGGGTGCCGATGAGGGGCCGGACGTCGGGGTCGTGTGCGGTGTTCCGCTGGGAGCCGGGGCGGTCCACGGGGTGGGTGGTGAGGAGGGGCCGGTCGCCGGAGAGGTGGCGAAAGGCGTGTTCGGAGCCGGCGAATTCGGCGGGGTGCCGTTCGGGGATGCGGCGGGTGCCCACGGCGGGGTCGCGGGTGGTGTGGAACTCGGCGTTGCGCCGGACGTCGGAGGGGTGGCGGGTGCCGGGGTCGCCCACGAGGGGGTCGCGGGCGGTGGGGGGTTCGGGGTCGCGTTGGCGGTCGCGGGGTGGGGCGCCGGGCTGGGAGCCGGGGCGGTCCACGGGGTGGGCGGTGAGGAGGGGCCGGTCGCCGGAGGGGTGGCGAAGGGGGCGTTCGGGGTCGGCGGTGTGGGCGTCGGGGCGGGGGCCGTCGCGGGGGTGCGGTCGGTGGGGGCCGTGACCGGGGTGTCCGCCGGGACGACGCTGGCGTAGACCTGCCACTTGCCGTCGATCCGGACGACCTCGTCGACGCGGAACTTCAGGCCGCGCGGCAGGATCAGCTCCCGTTCGCCGGCGCCCATCTCGGAGAGCTTCTCGACCCACAGGGCCGGGGTGCCCTCGGGGACGCGCATGTGGATGACCGCGTCCTTGAAGGCGGCGGCGCCGGCGGGCGGTCCGAGGGACGTGGACAGGAAGCCCGGGTCCTGGAACGTGTGGCCCACCATCGACTCGGGCGGCATGTTCAGGTGGCCCAGGTCGGTGCCACGGGTGACGACGATGGTCTCGGGCGTGGGGTGGGCGTTCAGCGCGCGGTCGAGCGCGTCGATGTGCCGTTGGACCTCGGGGGACGGCGTGGTGCCGTCGCGCAGCGCGCCGTTGATCTCCTTGTAGGTGGGGTGGTCGGCGGGCGGCTCGTCGGTGTAGTTCCGGACCGCGTCCTTCTGGTCCTGCGGCAGGTTCTCCGCGGACTCGTTCCAGTGCCGCCCGCCGTAGTCGTAGGCGGAGTCGCGGTCGGGGAAGGTGACCGCGTCGCGGGCGAGCCTCTCCTCGGCGTCGCGGGCGCGCTGGTCGGGGCTCCGGTCGTCCCGCGGCGGGGGCGCGTCGTCGTCCGTGCCGCGCGCCATCGCGCCGGGCGGGGGCTCCTGGGGCAGGTGGGAGGGGGTGTCGTCCGCCGAACGCGACCGGGGGTCGGGCGACGGGTTCTCGGTACCGTCGACGAACCGCTTCGCCGCGCGGTCGTAGTCGCGCCGGCTGTCCAGGTCGAACTGCTGGCGGTCGTAACCCCCGTAGACGGGGTTCTCCCTGGTCCCGATGTGCTTGTGCTTCGAATGGGGATCGCCGGGGTCCTCCTTCTCCCCGGCGGCGATCCGACCCTGGCCGGTCGTGCCGTCGTCGACCAGTGCCCGGACGACGTGGTACTCGACGGAGGAGTTCGGTGTCCTCCCGTTCAGGGCGTTGAGGATCTCCAGGGCGACCTTCTTGTCCTCGCCGCCCTTCTCGATCATCACCTTCAGGATGTCGCGGAAGTACTTGGGGTGGCCCTGCTGGTAGTCGACGTCGTCGATCTCGCGCTTGCCCAGGGGGGCGGTCGGGCCCTTGGCCTCGACGACGAAGTAGTGCGTGTGCCCGTCCACCGTCACCTTGTAGACGCGGTCGTACTCGCCGCGGCCGGGACTCTCCGACTGGGTCCCGACGTGCTCGTCGGGGACGTCGAACGGATCGTTGAACGGGTACAGGCGCTCGATCTCCGGGTTCCCGCCCTCGAACCGGTCCCTGATCAGGTCGTCGAACGCCTGGTCGGCGGCGCGCTCGCCCAGCCGCTCACCGAAGTTCCGCTGCGCGGTGAACGCGTCGGTCCGCACCTTCTTGTTCTCGGGCGTCGGGTCGCCCGTGTACTCCTTCTCCGCCCTGGCGACCTCGTTGATGGCGTCCCTGCGCATCTCCATGAGCCGCTCGTGCCGCTGGCGTTGCGCGTCGTCGGAACGGACCTTGGGCAGTTTCGGCCTGATGTGGTCGGCGATGACGAGCGGCCGGTTGGTGGCAGGTTCCCAGCGGCCCGTGTCCTTGTTCCACTGCAGCTGCGGGTGACCGTCGTTGACGTTGTTGCGGTGCGCCGACCCGTCGTTCAGGTGGTAGTGCTCCGAAAGCGGGGTGGTCGGGTCGGTGCTCGTCGGGTCGTTGACGTCGCCGAGGGTCTGCGTTCTGAGCTGCTCCTGCTTCTTCGCGGTCAGCTCGGGGCTGTCCTTCGGCTTCCCCGTCTGGCCGCCGGCGTCCTCGTCGGCCCTTTCGCGCGGGCTCCCGTTCTCGGGGGCGCGGTCCGGGGAGTCCGGCTGCCGGCGGTCGTTCTCCTGCGGGGAGGGAGTGTCGTCGCGGCGGGGAGGGGCGTTCTCCTCCCGGCCAGGTGGGGAGTCGCCGTCGCGGGAAGGTGTCCGGTCGTTCGAGGCGGGGTCGTCCGTCCTCCGCCCGCCGTCGCCGTCGGTGTTCGGGGCGTCCTGGCGGGGGTGGCCGGGGGCGAAGCCGTCGCGGCCGGACGGCGTTCTCGTGCCGTCGGGGCCGTGGGTGGTCCAACCGCCGTCCGGGGGCCAGGTGGGCTGCGGACCGTTGTCGGCGTCGGTCGTGGTGGACGAGGAGTAGACGTTGCCGTTGTCGTCGGTCCAGGCCTTGCCGTGCGGGGCGGTGACGGGGACGCCGAGGCGCTGGGCGAGCTGCCGGGCGAAGTCGCCGTCCCCGGTACGGCAGGATATCAGCATGACCTCGCGGCCGTTCCAGTTCGGGTCGTTGCGGATCAGGCCGGCGACCTCGTCCACGGTCAGGTGGCGGCCGCCGGAGCGCATGCCGTCGGGGTTGCCGTGGCCGTCGAGGATGTAGCGGTCGGGGTCGGCGGGGACGCGCCGGGCCAGGTCCCGCATCTGGGGATCGGTGTGCAGGGAACGCCCGGCGGGCGTCTCGTCGCTGTTGCGCCAGACGTCGCGCAGGTTCTCCGGCAGGCCCTCCGGGACCGGCGAGGAGTCGTCGGCGCCGTCGTTGGTGGGGTCGGGCTCGGAACGCGTGGGGGCGTCGTCGGCGTCTCCACGCGGGGCCGCCCCGGGGGAGACGCCGACCGGGACCTTCTCGGAGCCGGAGCGTTCGCGCGGCTGGCCGCCCGAGGGGGTGGGGTGGGGCGCGTCCTGCTTGTCGGTCGGGAAGCGCTCCGGTGCCTTTTGGGGCGGGGACGGCTGCTCGTTGGCGGGGGAGCGCCGGTCCGGGGTGGTGTCGGAGCCGGAGCGTTCGCGCGGCCGACTGTCGGAGGGCGCGTCCTGCTTGTCGGTCCGGGGCCGGTGCTCCCTGGAGGGAGCCCTGTCGACGGGGGAACGCGTCGTCTCCGGGCGCGAGGGCGCTTCGGTGTTGGTACGGGGGGCGCCGCCACGCGGGGGCGAGCTGGAGGGGACACCGGTGGGAACGGGGCCGGGCGAGGAAGTACCGCTGGAGGGCGGGGTGCTCGCCGGGGCGCCGCCGACGGGGGCGCTGCTGGGGGTGGTGGCCGGTCCGGACGGAGTGGTGCTCGGCGCGGACGACAGGTTGGAGGCCTGCTGGTTCGAGGGCGAGGAGGAGTTCGACGGCGAGTTGGGGGATCCGCCGTCGCCCGGGGAGGGGACGCTCGCGGGGGCCGGTGCGGGGGTGCTGGGCGCGGGGTTGTGAGAGGCGGGGTTGTGGGAGACGCCGTCGCCGTTGTTCGTGCTCGCCAGGGAGGGGGCGGCGCCATCGTTGCCGCCGTTGCCGAGCAGGCTGGAGATGCGGTTGGTGTCGCCCGGGTTGTGGGAGTTGCCTCCGTCCCCCTTGCTGGTGCCGCTGTTGTCGCCGCCGCTGTTGTTGGGCGTGTTGCCCGAACCGTCGTTGGAGGAGGTCTGGGAAGAGCCGGTGTTCGTGTTCGAGCCGTTGCCGGAACCGCTGTCCGGGCTGTTGCTCGAAGTGTTGGTGGACGAACCGTTGCTCGAAGTGTTGGTGGATCCGTCGTTGGAGCCGCCGCTGCTGTTCTGCGGGCCGTTGGAGCCGCTGTTGGATCCGTCGCCTCCGTGGTCGGAGGTCTGGGAGCCGCTGGTGGAGTCTCCGCCGGACGGGCCGTTCCCGGTTCCTGGGTTGTCGCCGGACCCTGGGTTGTCTCCGGGTCCCGGACCGTCTCCGGGTCCCGAACGGTCGTTGGATCCCGAGTTGTTGCCGGAGCCGTTGTTCGAGCTGTTGTCGCCGGAGTTGTCGCCGCCGGTCGAGCCGTTGCCGTCGCCCGATCCGCCTCCGTCGCCGTCGCCGCCCGCGGTGGAGGCCCGGTAGCCCTTGATGCCGTCGGTGCCGCCGCCGACCGCGCCGCCGGCGGCGCCGGAGGTGGCGCCCTTGGCGATGTCCTTCCAGCTCAGGTCCTCGCCGTTCATCCCGGCCGAGATGACGGTGCTGCCCACGCCGGCCAGGGCCTCGGAGGCGCCCTCGCGGACGGCGCCCTTGGCGAAGCCGCCCAGCGCGGAACCGCCGGGGCCGCTCAGGCCGGGGATCTTGCCGAAGCCGTGCCCGAGCCCGCCCGACAGCGCGCCGCCGATCGCGCCGTCGATCACCGCGCCCCGGGTCTTCCTGCCGTCCCACTCGGTCCGGTCGCCCTTGATCGCCTGGATGGCCTGGATGAGCAGGTCCAGGCCGAGGCCCTCGGCGATGCCCATCGCCACGCCCATCGCGATGGCGCGCAGCAGCGCCCGGCCGATGAGGCGGGCGGAGAGCTGGGCCAGCGCCTGGACGATCGGAATGCCCGCCAGCGAGCCGCCGAACGTGTAGACGGCGTTGGCGATCAGCCAGATGATCTCGATCGCCGTGATGATCAGCGTGGCGATGAACATGTACTTGGCGTACTCGATGTCGAGTGCGCCCTGGTCGAGCATCCTGCCGTAGCCGTCGCAGCCCTTCCGCAGGTTGGGAAGGTGCTGGGGGTCGACGTTCAGCCACTGCTCGAAGTACCAGCGGAACTCGTCGGCGCCCGCGCCCTCCAGGACGCTGAGCACCTCGTCGGTGGTCCGGCGCAGCTCCTCGATCAGCTCGTCGAGCTCGACGCCGGCGTCGTACCAGGCCTGCGCGGCGCGGCGCATGGCGGTCTCGTCGCCCTCGGGCCAGTCCGACCCGACGATCCAGGACAGCCACTTGACCGAGTCGGGGATCTCAAGACCCACTGATCACATCACCGGTCACCTGATGCGCGAACGTTCCTCGGCGTCCGCGTAGCGCTTGGCCATCAGCTCGATGTTGGCCTTGACCTTCTTGAGGCCGTCGGCGATGTCCGGGCCGCTGTCCTTGAACTCGTTCGCCTTGTTCGTGGTGATGTAGTTCTGGCTGAACTGCTGGCCGGTCTCGTCGCCGCCCCAGCACGCGCCCTCGGCGTCCAGGCGGCTCCGGAGCCGGTCGAAGATGCGCCGCACCTGCCCGCTGGCGTCCTCGAACCCCTTGGCCGCCTTGCGCAGGGCCTCGGTCTCGACCTTCAGCTCGTTGCTCATTTGGGCAGCAGCCCGTAGTGCTTGCGGACGTCCTCGATGCTGGTCGGGGGGTCGGCCATCAGCCGGGCGAGGTCCAGGCCGGGCTTGGCGTCGTCGTCCGGGCGCAGGTCGGCCATCGCGTCCTGGACCTGCTGGGTGACGAGGGCGGCGGCGGCGTCGGACGCCTCCAGGATCGCCTCGGAGAGCTCCTCCATGCCCAGCCTGCGTCCGAGGCGGGGGTTCAGCTCCAGCTTCCGCAGCCGACCCTGGCGGTCCACGGTCACCTTGACCAGGCCCTCGGCGGCCTCCCCGGTCGCCTCGACCGCTTCGAGGCGTTCCTGCAGGTCCTTGAGCTTCTCGCGCTGCTTGGCGTAGGTATCCAGCAGTTCGTCGATATGCGCCTGCCACTCAGCGCGCACAGCGAACCCCTCACGGTCGTCGGAACACCTCACCGAGCCGCGACCATGGCGGGATCACAGACACGGAGTCCGACCGTTTATAGGTCTTCGGGGTCGGGTGTGCAACTTGATCTGTCTGTGACTCCCAGGTTGGTACGAACGTTTTGCTGCTCCTGTGCCGCTTTGGAGATCAATGTGACATGCGCCGCAGCGGGCCCCGCCGGGCTCCGCCGCCAAGACGGCCGGGGCGCCGAGGTCGCGCCACCGGTCGCCCGCATCCACGGCACCCGGGATTCCACCGGCCCGGGAAGGCTGAACGCGCGGTGACCTGATAAGCGGGAACCGATCCTTCGTGAACTTTGCACAATTGGCCACCATCCCTATCTGAAATATTCAGAGGAATGGCCGGGAAATAAGCGCCACGGGCATGCGCCGAGCCACCTCGACGGCGAGGTGGCATACGAGGTCTTCCGGTGCAATGGAAACGTCCGGATACGGCCAGCCGGACACCTCCTCGACTGCCGGGCCAGTAATACGCAGGATCAATCACGGACCGTCAGCGCACTTCTGAATTTATGATCCTTGACAGTCTTGATCTCCGCGGATGACCATGACCTGGTCCGGCTGGCCGAAACCCCGACGGGGATCGCCGACCCGGTTCCGGCGCCAATTCCTTGATGGCGACAGGAGTGTGCATGGCGGTTGTGGACGATCCGCTGGAAAGGCTGCTGACCCCGGCGGCCTTGGAAGATCCATCGGCAGTGTACGCCGACCTGCGCGACAACTCCCCCGTGTACTGGCATCAGGGCATCGATTCGTGGATCATTTCGCGATTCGACGACTGCGTGCTCGTCATGAAGGACGATGCGCGGTTCGCCTGCGACGAACGACGTTTTGAGGGAACGGCGTCGCAGAGCGTCGGCATTCCCGTCGAGTTGCTGAGCCTGCAGAGCCTGGATCCCCCCGAGAGCGGCCCGCTGAGGAGTCTGCTCGCCAGAGGGCTGCGCGCCCAGATATCGCGAGACTTCGAACGGAATCTGGCCGCGCGGGTCGAGCGGGCGGTCGGCCGCCGGGCCGGCCGGGAGTTCGACTTCGTCGCCGAGTTCACGATTCCGATCGTGCTGGGCTCGATCGAGGAGATCCTGGGCGTCGAGCCGATGGAACCGTCCTGGTTCTCCGGAATCGCGGACGCCGTCACCGCGGCGATGGACTCGCCGTTGCGACCGGAACTCCACGAGCCGGGGATCGCGGCGCGCGGGGCCCTCTCGGAGATGGTCGAGGGATGGTTCTCCCAGCCGCCCTCCGGTGGCCTGCTGGGTTACCTGGCCAAGAACCGGGACTCCGAGAAGGTGGACCGGAGAATACTGGTCAACTCGGTGCGCGCCATTCTGCACGCCGGTTACGAGAGCATGAGCTCGGTGGTCAATCTCGCCATGGCGGCACTGCTGGACGTTCCCGGCGGGCTCGCGGCGCTGCCGGACGGGCGAAGCGATCCGGCGCTCCAGGAGCTGGTGAGGTTCACCAGCCCGGTGCGGATCGAGGGAAGGGTCGCGCTCGCCGACACCGTCCTTCACGGGCAGCGGATCACCGCCGGGTCCTTCATCACGATGATCATCGGCGCGGCCAACCGGGATCCGGCGCGCTTCGAACGGCCGGAGGAGCTCGACCTGGCCCGGACCGGCAATCCCCATCTCGGGCTCGGCCGCGGACCTCACGCGTGCATCGGCACGCAGCTGGCCCTGACGCAGATGCGGGTCGTCTTCGCGACGCTCGCCCGGCTCTGTCCCACGGCGACCCTCGTCGGCCGGCCGGACTACCGCGGCACCGCGACGATCCGCGGCATCGACCGCATGGTGGTCGCGTTCGACTGAGCCACCGACACGGATCTCTGGCGAAGGGGAGGTGAGTGGTCATGCGGCACGTTCACTGATGATCGCGGATGAGTGTTCGGACGGGCCTGTCGGGCGATGGCGCGACAGGCCCGTCGCATGGGCGCCGCCGGAGGGCGGGGCGGTCAGGTGCTCCGCACGTCCGGTTCGTCGGCCTTCTCCGTCACCGGGACGTCCGGCGCCTCCCCGGACCGGCCCCGGGCCGAGGTCCGGGCCAGCCAGAGCGCGGAACAGCCGGTGACGACGGCCATCGCGACCAGCAGGGTCCGGTAGTCCACGACCAGCGACACGCCCGCGCCGACCGCGATCGAGATCGTCTGCGGTGTGCTCACCGACGCGATCGCCGCCGACACCGACCGGCCCTGCATGTCGGCGGGGGTCCGGTTCTGCACGGAGGTGATCAGGGCCACCGTCATCCAGCACATGCCGGCGCCGAACAGCAGCGACCCCGCCACGACGGGGGCGATGTACGGCGCGAGGTAGAGCACGGAGGCGAGGGAACAGCCGGCGGTCCCCAGGATCACGACCTTCGTGTCGCCCAGCCGCCGGATCGCGTACCCCACCGAGAGCCCCGCCGCGACCGCCCCGGCGCCCTGCATGCTGACGAGAATGCCGACGAAGGCGGGCGTGCGGTGCAGGCCGCTGCCGACGATGGAGAAGATGAGCGTCTGGGAGAAGCCGGTGACCAGGTTGGCGAGGCCGAGCGCGATGACGATTCCGCGCAGGGCGGGCGTCGAGAACACATGACGCAGTCCCCCCAGCAACTCCGCCCGAACGGCGAAGGCGCCCACGACATGACGTTTGTCGTTCGGCGCCTTGATACGCCAGACGCAGAACGCCGCCATGAGAAACGTCGCCGCGTCGAGAAGGGCGATGACGTGCCCGCCGACCAATGTGTAGAGTCCCGCGCCGAGTAGCGGGGCCAGGAGTTTCACTCCGTCGCCCGAGGTTTGCAGCAATCCGTTCGCGTCCGGCAGTTCGGAACGGTCGAAGAGGGAGGCGGTGAGAGCCGACTGGGTCGCGGTGATGATGACGGCCGAGAATCCGTAACACAGGATCATCACATAGAGCAACCACACCTGGCTCGCGTCGTGCACGGCGAGACTCAGGAGCATGACGCAGGCCATCGCCAGGTTGGTGGCGATGAAGACCTGGCGCCTGGGGAAGCGGTCGACGACCACCCCGGCGAAGGGGGCGAACAGGAACGGGAACGCCACGAAGACGAAGGCCACGCCGGCGGCGGCGTCGCTGCCGGTCAGCTCCTTGACCCAGATGCCGAAGGCCAGGATCAGCGCCCGGTCGCCCAGCGTGGAGAGCGTCTGTCCCAAGAGCAGGTACCGAAAGCCGCGATCTCTCAGCACAACTTTCACAGCGGGTCCTTTCCGGGCCGGAGGGGCCGGCGTCAGGGGCGGTCGATCGGGCGACCGGCACCGGAGCGAGAGGAAACCGGTGGTCGGGCTCTTGGCATAATCGGCCGCGATTCAACCATAGGATTGCCCGGAAGTTAACCTCGTGAAAGTGGCCGGAACAGGACAGATCATCTTCTATATGCCTTGGTACGGTCAAATGCGTGAAGGTGATCAGCGTAGGTTTCTTGCGTACTGGTACGACATCGACCAAACTCGCACTGGAACAGCTCGGTTTCGGGCCCGCCTATCATCTGCGAACTGTCGAGGGTGAGCCGTGGCGGGCCGAACAGTGGGTCGCCGCCGCCGAAGCCGTGAAAAGCGGGGAGCCGGTCGACTGGGAAGAGATTTTCGCCGGTTTCCAATCCACTTCTGGAGATCCGGCGGCGCCCTTCTGGCGGCAGATCGTCGACGCGTTCCCCTCGGCGAAGGTGGTGCTCACGGTCCGGGACCCGGAGGAGTGGTACCAGAGCGTCTCCCGCACGATCATGCCCGCGCTGAAGCCGCCGCCCCTGCCGATCCGCCTGCTGACCTGGCGTCCGAAGGGCCGGTACGCGGACCATCTGGACCAGGTCCACCGGATGACCTGGGACGGCGAGCTGGAAGGCCGGTTCGCGGACCGCGAGTACGCGATCGGGATGTTCGAGCAGCGCGTCGCCGACGTACGGGCGCACGTTCCCGCCGACCGGCTCCTCGTCTACGAGGTGCGCTCGGGATGGGGGCCGCTCTGCGAGTTCCTCGGCGTGCCCGAACCCGAAGGCCCGCTTCCGCACGAGAACGACCGGGACACCTTCAACCGCCGCCAGCGGCAGGCGCTCGTCCAGCAGCTGGTCCCCCGCATGCTGGCCGGGACCACGGTGGTGGCCGCCGGCCTCGGGCTCGTGGCCCTGATGGCACGGCGTCGGCGTTAGGCATCGGAGGACTCCCATGACGAGATGGCCAGAAGACGATCATGAACTGGCGGCGGCGCTCGCGTCCGCGGCGGGGGACGTCCTGCTGACGGTCCGGGCCGAGAGGGGACACGGCGACGCGCGGGCGCTCAAGGAGGCCGGGGACCGCCGGTCGCACGACTTCCTGGCCGGGGCGCTCGCCGAGGCGCGGCCCGGGGACGCGGTCCTCAGCGAGGAGGGCAGGGACGATCCGGCCCGGCTCGACGCCGACCGCGTCTGGATCGTCGACCCGCTCGACGGCACCCGGGAGTTCTCGGAGGAGGGACGCGTGGACTGGGCCGTCCACGTGGCGCTGTGGGAGAAGGGACGCCTGTCCGCCGGCGCCGTCGCGCTGCCCGGCGAGCGCACCACGCTGCGTACGGCGGGTTCCGGGGCCCTGGCCGGAGACGCCCCGCTCGTGGCGCCCGCGCCCGACGCCTCGCGGATCCGCGTCGCCGTCAGCCGCACCCGCCCACCGGCCTTCGTCCAGAGGCTGGCCGAGAACATCGACGCGGAGGTCGAGCTGGTCCCGATCGGCTCGGCGGGCGTGAAGATCTCCTCGGTCCTCCTCGGCAGGGTGGACGCCTACCTGCACGCGGGCGGCCAGTACGAGTGGGACTCCGCCGCGCCGGTCGCGGTCGCGCTGGCCTCCGGCGCCCACGCCTCCCGGATCGACGGCGCCGAGCTCCGCTACAACCAGCGGGACACCTGGCTCCCGGACCTCCTGGTCTGCCACCCCTCGCTGGCCCCGCTGCTGCTCGCCGGCGTCCGGGACATCGCGGACCCGCCGCCGGTCCCGGGGCTTTCCAACACGGTCTAGGACCAGTCGCGTTCCAGGGGCAGGTCCCAGGGGACGCGCGCCCACGGGCCGTCCGGATCGGCGCGCAGCCGCTCCACCGCCGTCTCGTGGCGTCGCTGGTCCTCGCCGCCCGACCACAGCAGGCGGCCCTGGAGGTAGCAGGTCGCCAGGTCGTCCCAGGAGGCGTAGCGGCGCTGGACGTCGATGGCCAGCGGCAGCATCCGGTCCCAGCAGTAGCCCTCGGTCAGCCAGTCCGCCATCCGGCCCAGCCGGTACAGCGTCAGCGCGCGGGCGTAGTCCCAGATCAGCAGGCGGCCGACGGTGGCGCGCAGCGACGGGTCGTCGGCCAGCAGCTTCAGCCGGCCCAGCTCCTCGGCCGCGTGGTCGCGGTCGTTGAACAGCGACCCGAAGAACACCGCCAGCTCCGCCCCCTCCGGCGAGACGTCCGCGCCCGGCTCGTCGCGCAGCAGGCCCGGGACCAGCCGCGCGTACGCCTCCCCGGCCGCGCCGTACCGGACCCGGACCAGCTCCACCAGGCGTTCCACGAACGGCGGCCCCATCCGCTCCTCGGCGATCATCACGTCGATCTCGCGGAGCAGCCGGGCGTACTCCTCGCGTTCGGCGTCGGGGCGGGCGGCCAGCTCGGCGTCCTGGGCGAACGCGGCCCGGTGCCCGTCCTGCACCAGCCAGTTCACGGCGGGCAGGAGCTGGTCGAGGTCGTCGACGTTCCACGGGTCGGCCAGCAGGGCGTGGGCGCGGTCGCGGTCGGCCGCCGTGCCCAGCCGGTCCACGGGCAGGTCGTGCGGCAGGCCGTAGGGGGCCGCCGCGCCGAGGATCCACCGCTGCGTGGGCGTCAGGTCGGGGGCGGAGACCATCTCGGTCAGCAGCCGGTGGAACTCGGCGGCCCGCCGCCGTTCGCGCGTCGAGAACGCCGCCAGCCGCCGCGACAGCACCGGATGCCGCAGCAGCACCTGGAGGTACAGGGAACGTTCCCGCAGCACCAGGTGCTCGGGGCGGATCTCGGCGAACGGGAGCGAGACGTCCTGCCAGACGACCGCGCGTTCCCGGGGGCGGAACTCCAGCGGCGGACGCATCGTCAACGCCACCAGCGCGAAGAACAGCACCGTGAACAGGGCGAGCAGCATCGCGCCCGCGCCGAGCGCGTACCCGGCCGCGCCGGACCTCCCGAACGCCAGCAGCACGCCGCCGGCCACCAGCGTCAGCATCCCCGAGGCCCCGAGCGCGCCGTCCAGGACCATCAGCGGCAGGTGGCCGTCGCGCAGCCGCAGCACCGCGGACCCGTCCACCACGACGGCCCGGACGTCGCCCTCGGCGAGGCTGCCACGGGCGGCCTTCTCGAGTGCTTCGGGGTCCATGGCCAGGACCTTAGACCATCGTCTCGTGCCGGATCATCCCCCGTTGTCGGGGACTGTCGGTACCATCCGGGTTCATGTCGAGACCTCGGAGGATATCCCCGTGAGTGCTCCCCCTCCCCCCGGAGGCCCCTACCCGCCGCCGTACGGACCGCCCGGTCCCCCCGGGCCGCCCGGCCCGTTCGGCCCGCCACCTCCCCCTTCGGGCGGGAGCAGCGCCGGCCTCCTGCTGATCCTGGGCGCGGCCGGGCTGGCGGTCGTCGTGGGCATCGTCGGGTTCGTGGTGTTCGCCGCCGGCGACGACGACGATCCGCCCCGTACCCTCAGCATGCCGAGCTACACGGCGCCGTCCATCCCCAGCATCACCAACAGCCCGTCCTACTCTCCCTCTCCCTCCCCGACGACGACGCGCCGGAGCGACGGCCGCGCGGACGTCGGGCCGAGCTACTTCGCCACCAGCGTCAAGACCGGATCCGGCACGTTCGTGAAAGCCGCGTGGTGGACGCAGAGCTGCACCGGCGCGGCCAAGCCGGGCCTGGCGTCGGTGCTGCGGGGCACCCCGTGCCGGGGTTCGCTGTACGGGGCGCAGTACCGGGCCCCGGACCGCAACGTCTACGTCCAGCTGAGCCTGATGGAGTTCGACACCCAGGCCGAGGCCAAGCGGGTCGCCGACGCCATCAGCTCCGGCACCGCGCCGAAGATCCGCGTCTCCCGGGGCAGCGAGCCCGGCCACTGGTGGTCGGCCGCCTGGGCGGGCAACCACGTGCTGGTGCGCCAGTCGTTCCGCAGCGGCTCCAACCAGCCCGGCCCCCGCAGCGGCACCGTCCAGACCTACGGCGACGCGCTGCTGCGGATGATGCACGCCGAGCTGAAGAACATCTACCTGTGGAGCAACTGAGCGGCCTCCCGGGGCGCCCGCTCAGCCGCCCTGGAGGTGCTGGACCAGCGCCCGGTGGCGCTGCCAGCCCTCGGGGGAGCGGCCGTCGCCCAGCGGGAACAGCGTCATCGGCGCGTTCGCCGGACCGACCTGGCGGCCGGGCACGGCGGGCGGGCCGGCGACCGTTCCGGCGACGGCCATCGCGACCGGCGCGGCCGCGCCGGACCAGCGCGGCTCGGTGGTCAGATCGGCCCGGCCCGGCGTGAGCTGAACGAACAGCGACACGACGGGCTGGTCGGCGGCCAGCCCGCCGACCAGCTGCGGCAGGTGCTGCAACGGCGGCGGGTCGTCGGGGCCGTACCCGAGCGAGACGGTGGTGTTCTCGGCGACCGCGCCGCCCTGGACGGTGGCGAACTCGGCGACGGCCTGCGCGGGCCGGGGCCCGTCACCGCCGATCATCAGCCGCGCCCTCTCCCGGCCCCGCACGTACTCGGTGAACCGGTCGGGCTGCCAGGGGTGCTCCATCGGCTCCGCCGGACCCCAGCCGACCGGGTACTTGCCGGTGAGCAGCTGCATGAGGCGTTCCAGCGGGCCGTGCAGGTAGCCGTCGGCGTTGTGCCGGACGCGGTAGGTGAGGGTGAGCTGGGACCCGATCGGGGCGCTGGGCCGGGTGGTGAAGCCGGGCGCGTAGTCGCGGGCGTCCGGGACCGGAGCGAACGCCGACCCCGCCCACATCAGCGGCCGCCCCGACAGACCCTCGTAGTAGCCGTCGCCGTGCCGCACCACCCACTGGACGCCGTCCGTCCCGTCCGCGGCCGCCAGCGAGCGCAGCGGCAGCGTCAGCCGCGACTCCAGCGGCGTGACCAGCTGAAGGACGCGTCCGGAGTCGGCGCAGTCGTGCAGCGCCCGCACCAGCCACCCGCTCAGCGGAACCACTGACCGGTCCTGCAACACGACCATCGACTGGTCTGTCAGCACGTCAACGATGCTCATCTCGCCCCGAGTCTATCGATGTGGACTCGGTGGGATATCGGACCTGGGTGAGGAATGGGACTACTGAGTAGACTGCGGTGATTTCTGGTGTTCATTCGGGGTGAAAGCACGTATTCATGATCAAAGTTGGTCGACTGGGTGACTCGCCCGGGGATGGGAGCCTGATGGGCAACGGTGATCGCATCTCCGAGCTGTACAAGGGCGAGATCTGGAGCGAGCACGTCCAGCGTGCGGCGCGCGCCCGGATCGACTGGCTGGTGTCACAGGCGTCGGGACAGGTCCTCGACCTGGGGTGCTCCCAGGGCATCGCCTCCATCCTGTGCGCGCGCAGGGGGCTGCGCACGCTGGGCATCGACGTGGAGGCCGACCGGATCGCGTACGCCCTGGCCGACCGCGCCCGCGAGCCGCAGATCGTGCAGGACCTGCTGGAGTTCCGGGTCGGCGACGCGCGCAGGCCCGACGTCCCCGCCGGGTCGGTGGACACCGTCCTGCTCGGCGAGGTGCTGGAGCACCAGGCCGATCCGGACCCGCTGCTGCGCGCCGCCGGAGAGGTGCTGCGCCCCGGGGGTCGGTTGCTGCTGACAGTGCCGTTCGGCTACCACCCCCACCACGACCACCGGGCCACCTTCTACGTCGCCTCGCTGCTGGAGGCGACGTCCCCGTTCTTCACCGCCGAGTCCCTGGACGTGGTGGACGGCTACCTGCGCGGAGTTTTCGTCCCCGGCGCGATGGACGACGATGACCGTCGTGCGCTGGTCATGGCGATGCAGCCCGCGCTGGAGCACGAGTTCCTGACCGTGGAGAAGGAACACCGCGAACTGGCGGAGCGCGCCCAGAGACTGACCGGCGAAATGGCCGAGGCCCGCGAGCGGGCGGACGGGTTCGCCCGCATCGAGGAGCGCCTCAACACCATCGCCGAGCACCAGGACGGTGTGATCGCCGATCTGCGCGGCCGTACCGCCGAGCTGGAGCGCGAACTGTCGGAGGCCCGCGCCACCATCGACCGCCTGCGCGCCGACCTGGCCAAGGAGAAGGCCAACGCCGAGGAACGCGTCAAGCTCGCCCAGAAGCGCAGCGCCGGGCTGGAGAAGGCCGCCACCGAGCTCCACGATCTCAAGGGCCGTCTCGCCCACCAGGAGTACCGCACCCGCTACCTGGACTGGCAGCTCAAGTCCACCCAGACCCGCCGCTGGTGGCGCGTCGGCGAGTCGTTGTTCAACGTCAAGAAGGAGGGCGGCAAGGCGCTGAAGGCGCTGCCCGCCGACATCCTGCGCGCCTCGGTGAAGATGCCGATGCCGCAACCGCCGCAGAAGCCGGCCCGCCGCGCCGCCCCGGCCAGGCCCCCGGCCAAGGCCCCGGCGGTGAAGGCCGCCGGAACGCCGGCCCCCGTTCCGGCGTTCGCGATGCCGGACATCCCCGAGGTGCCGATCCCCGAAGGGCCGATCGCGCGTCCGGACCTGACCGTCGCGGTCATCTTCGACACCTTCTCGGAGATGGCGTTCAGGTACGAGTGGCGGCAGGTCGCCCCCACGCCCGACGACTGGCGCGAGGTCATGGAGCGGGAACGTCCCGCGATGCTCTTCGTGGAGTCGGTCTGGCAGGGCAACGGCGGCGTGTGGCACAAGCACGTCCACGGCCCCACCGCCCCCAGCGACCAGCTGCGCGAGCTCGTCGCCTGGTGCCGTGAGCAGGGCATCCCGACGGTCTTCTGGAACAAGGAGGACCCGCCGAACTTCGACCTGTTCATCGAGTCGGCCCGCATCTTCGACTGGATCTTCACGGTGGACGCGGGCAGCGTGCCGAGATACCGCGAACTGGTCGGGCACGACCGCATCGGCGTGCTGCCGTTCGCCGCGCAGCCGCGCGTCCACAACCCCGTCCAGGTGCCGGGCGGACGCGCCAACGACGTGGTGTTCGCGGGGACCTACTTCTCCCAGAAGCACCCCGCCCGACGCGTCCAGATGGAGATCGTGCTGGCTCCGGCGACGGAGTTCGACCTGCACATCTACAGCCGCGTGGACAGCAAGGACCCGCGGTACGCGTTCCCCGAGCCGTACGCCAGGCACGTGGTGGGCAGCCTCCCCTACGACCGGATGCTGGCCGCCTACAAGGCCTACAAGGTCTTCCTGAACGTCAACTCCGTCGTGGACTCGCCCACGATGTGCGCCCGCCGGATCTTCGAGCTGTCGGCGTGCGCGACCCCCGTGCTCAGCGCCCCGTCCCCGGCGATCGAGGCGACCTACCGCGGCCTGGTCCCGATCGCCCACACCTCCGCCGAGGCCCGCGCCCAGCTGAAGGCGCTGCTGGACAGCCCGCAGCTGCGGGACCGGCAGGCGCACCTGGCGATGCGCGAGACGTTCGCCGAGCACACCTTCGCCCACCGCGTGGACCACGTCCTGGAGACGATCGGGCTGCCCGTCCGGCGCGTCGAGCGCCCCGTCACGGTGATCTCCTCCTCCAACCGGTCCGGCCAGCTGAACCACCTCATCGACCAGGTCGCGCGGCAGAGGTACCGCCCGCTGCAACTGGTCCTGGTCCTGCATGATCTGGACCTGGACCCGCAGGTGGTCCGGGAGAAGGCGCTGACCGCGGGGATCGAGGACGTCGTGGTCCTGACCGCCGACGCCTCCCGCAACCTCGGCCAGTGCCTGAACATGGCCGTGGACGCCGCCGACGGCGAGATCATCGCCAAGTTCGACGACGACGACCTGTACGGCGAGCACTACCTGACGGACCTGACCACGGCGTTCACCTACACCGACGCGCAGATCGTCGGGAAGGCGGCCTACTACGCCCACCTGGAGGAGAACGACGCGGTCCTGCTGCGCCGCCCGCACCAGGAGCACAGCTACGTGGACCTGGTGAGCGGCGCGACCCTCGTCGTGCGGGCCGACCTCCTGCGGTCGCTGCGGTTCGACGAGGTCGGCGTGGGCGAGGACACGGGCCTGCAGAACCGCGCGGTCGCCGGCGGCGTGCGGATCTACTCGGCCGACCGCTTCGGTTACGTCCAGGTCCGCCGGGCCGACAAGGACACCCACACCTGGCGGATCACCGATGAGGAGATGCTCCGCACCGCCCGTCTGGAGTTCTACGGGAACCCGGAGGCCGCGGTCCTGTTCTGACCGGGCCCCGCGGCCTCCGGGCGGCCGTCAGGAGCGGAGACTGTAGCGGTTCGAGGCGACCTTCCCGGAGGCGTTCACCACGTCGATGTGGATCCAGGAGCCCCGCGCCAGCCCCGTGTCGGGGAACGGCACCCAGAGCTCCCTCATCCCGGCCGGGAGCGGGGAGGCGCCGGGCGGCGGGGGCGGGCCGGGCATCGGGCGCACGATCCGGCTCTGCTCCCGCCGGTGGTCGTCCTGCCAGGTCAGGGTGACGCTGCTGCCGTCGCCGAGCTGGTAACCGCGGACGAGCACGCCGCGCTGACCCTCGCGGCTGCTCCGCACGGCCCCGGCCAGGATCGGGCGGGTCGCGTCGGCGGTGATCTCGTCGGCCAGTGAGGACGGCCGGTTCTCCCGGCAGGTGTACAGGCCGTTCCACTTGAACGACACCACCTTGCCGACCTGCGCGCCCGCCGCCATGACCGCCTGGTCGAGCCGGACCTTGTCGGTGCGCCCCCGCGCGGTCCCCGGATCGCAGGGACCGGTGGAGGCGGGCTCGAAGCCCTCGACGTTGGCCCACAACTCCATGACGCGGCCCTCGCGCGCGAGTTCGGAGCGCGCCCGCGCCGCCGCCGCGTAGTAGGCGCTGATCGGCGCGGCGTACGCCTGCCGGTAGGTCACCGCCCCGACCCGCTCCACCGGCCGCAGCCGCGGGTCCACGGGCTTGTCGGCCTCGTGGTCCCAGTACAGCGCGCCCTTGCCGGTGCCGCGGCCGTCCTGCGGCGCGATGATGTCGGCGCCGGTCCGCGCGACCTCCTTGATCCCGGCGGCGACCGCGTCGGGGCCGGTGACGTCCCCCGTCTTCTTGCGGGTGTCCCAGTAGGGACTGACCAGGATCTTCCGGCCGGGGAGCAGCTCGCGGACCGCGGCGTGCTGGGCGGCGTACGCCTGGAGGTTGACCTCCTGCGAGGGCTGGGACCACCGGCGCAACCGGACCTCGAACGTCTGGTACACCCCCGCGAACGAGGCCCGCCCGCCGAGTCTGCTCGCGTAGTCCTTCAGCAGCACCCGGTTGAGCGCCAGGGCCACGTCACGGTGACCGGTGTCGACGTTCCAGGTCTGCTGCGGCTGCCGGGGCAGGGCGGGCAGGCCGACGAAGACCTTCATGCCCAGGGCGTCGGCCTCCGTCAGCACCTCGTTCGTCCAGTCCGAGGTCGAGGCCGCGATGAGCACCAGCGCGTAGGCGCGCCCGGCGCGCAGGTCGCAGGCGCCGCCCGCCGGATCGTCGACGGGCAGCAGCATCCGCTGGAACACCTGCGACCCCACGGTGAACCGCACGTCCTGCCCGGGGCACCGGAGCGCCCCCGGCCCGAGCCCGTCCCGCGAGCCCACCGCGTAGATCTGGGTGATGGAGTTGGCGGGGTTCCCGGACCGCACGGCCTCCAGCGCCGCCTGGTAGCAGGTCCGCCCGTCGCGGGCGCACGCCTTGAAGGCGGGGTCCACGGATCCGTCGGGCCGCAGCAGCCGCCCGTCCATGTCCACCTGCCGCGCCTCGATCTGGGGGCCCGAGGTGATGACCGTGTCGCCGGAGATCCGGCGCATCGCCCGCAACGCCTTGCGTGGTCCGCACGGGTCGTTGTCGGGGAACAGCCAGAACCCCGACACCGGATAGGAGACCGCGGGCCGCGAGTCCCGTGGCCCGCAGGGATCGGAGGCGCGTGGACCCCCGCCGTCCGCCCCGGACAGGACACCGGCGAGCAGGATGACCGATCCCACCAGCAGCCACAGCACAGCCGACAGGAGCAGGACACGGCCGGCCGACAGGGGAGCGGCCCTGCGAAGCAAGAAGGTTCCTTTCGACGGGAACGGGAAGGCGCCCGGTCAGGGAGCGGGGAAGCGCCACAGGGTGGTGCTGTCCCCGGCCGCGCTGGTCGTCAGCCCGGTACCGGTGACGGTACCGCCGGACTCGACGAGCCCGAGCACCTGCTGCGCGCCGGACCCCGACAGCCCGGCGCCCCGCGGCTCGGTCACCTGCCAGGAGGAGCCGTCCGCCGACGACCACATCCGCACGTCGTGGTCGGCGGCCTTGCCGGAGGTGCCGACGGCCGCGAATCCCTTGGCGGTGGCGACGACGTTCAACGCCGGGCCGTGCGCCTCCCCCTTGGGATCCTGCCCCGGAAGCTCGGCGGGCGTCCAACTGCGGCCGCCGTCGGTGGAACGCACGGCGAACGCCATGGAGCTCCCGTCCGCGCGGAACGCCGCGCCCAGCGCCACGGCCGTCGAGTCCCTCACCGCCACCCGGACCAGGTTGCCGTGCGTGGCGCCCTGCGGAACGGGGAGCTTCTGCACGGACCAGCGCCCGCCGTCGCCCGACACCCAGACCGCGGGCCGGGACTGCCTGCCGCGTTCCCCGGCCGGGTCGGCGATCGCGCCGACGGCCAGGTACCCGGACGGTCCGGACGCCACGTCCGCCATCCACCGCCACGCGCCGCCCACGCCCCTGAGGTCGCCGGTGTCGCTCCTCGCCCACCTTCTTCCGTCGGGGGAGGTCCACACGATCGCCGACTGCTGCTCGTTCTTGGTGGCGCTGCCGACGACGACGTAGCCGCGTCTCCCGGCGGTGACGGCGGCGGTCCGCACCGCGACGCCCCTGCTGGCGATGAACAGCCGGTCCGTCACCCGCTGCCAGTTGTCGCCGTTCTGCGAGGTGGCGACCAGCGCGCGCCCGGCGTCGTCGCCGACCGCCAGCCAACCGGCGGGGGCGTTGGCGGCGTCGAGCAGCAGTTGCCGGCCCGGTCCGCCCAGCGCGTTGCCGCCCGCCCGGTGCCACGACGTGGACCCGTCGGCGGAGTACCAGACGGCGGCGTCACCGGAGGTGCCGCCCAGCGCCAGGACCCGGCCGCCGTCGGCGGCGGCCAGGCCGCGCACGGTGCGGTCCGGGTTCACCGCGTCGGGGACCTTGGTGAGGTCGATCTCCTGGACCTGCCCGCTCCCGTCGGACAGCCCCAGGTAGAAGTTGCGGTCGGGGCCCTTGACCGCCCCGGCGACCAGGCTCGTGCCCGTCCCGGTCGGGGTCACGGCCGCGACGAACCGGCCGGCCGTCTTGCCCAGGTCGGTGCGCCGCCACCCCTCGCCGCCGTTCTGGAACAGCAGCATCCGGCCGCCCGCGGTCGCCAGTGCCGCCACGCCCCGCTCACCACCGGTGAAACGGTCGAACCGGGCATTGCCCGGCGCGGTGATCCGGTCGGCCCTCGCCCACGATCCGCCGTCCTGCGACGCGACGAGCACGCCGTGGCCACCCTTGGGGTTCTGCCGCAGCACGAGGAAACGGCCTCCGTCGAACGCCAGTCCGCGCGCCAGCCCGGCCGACCCGTCGGCCTGCGGCACGGTCACCTGGTCCCAGATGCGGCCGCCGTCGGTGGACCGCCAGAACCCGTCCACCGTGACGTCGCTCTTCTTGCCCTTGTTCTCCTTGGTGACGACGACGGTGCCCTGCATGACCAGGGTGCCGTTCCCGGACACCACGTGCAGCGCCTGCTCGGGCCTGCCGTCCTGCACCGGCAGGCTCAGCTTGCCGTCTCCGAGCCGTTCCCAGTTCGCGCCGTCGTTCGACCGCCACACGACCGGGCCGGGCCGGCGGCCCGCCTGCGTGTGGCCGACGGCGATCCAGCCGTCGGCGGTGCGCGCGGCCTGCTCGACGACGTCGCCCTTGACGAACGCCCCCGGCGCGACGGCGTGTTCGGTCCAGGATCTGCTGTCCTTGGAGGTCCAGGTCAGCATGCGCTCGGGGGAACCGCCGAGCGCCAGCCAGGCGCCCGCGGCGCCGGTGACCAGCTTGGGCGCGCTGCCGGACGGCTGACCGCCGTCGGCGGTCACGCCGCCGAGGTTCCAGGTGCGCCCGCCGTCGGCGGAGGTCAGGAACCGGGCACGGTTGCGCGGCCCGCCGTACTCGGTGCCGACGGCGACGACGGTCTTCCCGGCGACGGCCGCGTCGTTGAACGCCTGCTCGATCGTGTCGAACCGGCTCTGCGGACCGAGCCCGAACATGTCGTCGGCGATCCGGGCCTGCCGGGTGTCGCCGCCCCCGGCCTTCTCCGAACCGGTGAGGAAGAGCGCCGCGGCCCCGGCGACCGCGCCGAGCGCGACGAACGCCCCGACGCCGATCAGGGCCATCCGGGCCTTTCCACCCCCGCCGCCCGTGCCCGGGGCCTTGCTCTTCTTGTCCTTCTTCGCCTTCGGGTTCAGCCACGGCTCCTGGCCGGGCAGAGCGGGGGCGGGACCGGGGGCGGGTTGCGCGGCGTGAGGAGCCACCTCCCAGGGCTGCTGCACCGGTGGGGGAGGGCTGAACGGGCGGTGGCCGCCGTCGTTAGGGGCGGCCGGGGCGCCGACCTCCCACGGCTGCTGTACGGGGGGCGGCGGGCTGAACGGCTTGTGGCCGCCGTCGGCCGGGGGCGGGGGCGGGGGTGCGCTGACCTCCCAGGGCTGCTGCACGGGCGGGGGAGGGCTGAACGGCCGGGGCGCGCTCTGCACCGGGGGCTGCCCGTCGACCACGGTCGCGTCCACCGGGGGCTGCCCGTCCACCATGGTCGCGTCCACCGGGGGCTGTCCGTCGACCATGGTCGCGTCCACCGGCGGGTGGCCGTCGACCATCGTCGCGTCCATCGGCGGGGTGGGCTGCGGGGTGGGCTGCGGTGTCTGGACGGCCTGCGTCTGCTCCCCTTCGGCCTTGGGCTTCCGTGTCGGCACGACCTGGGTCTTGTCCTGGTCCGCCGGGGCCTCGGCCGGGCTCTCGGCGGGGGTCTCGTTCCAGGTGGGGGGCGGAGGCGGGGGAACGCTGCCCGCCGCGTCGCCCGCGTCGCCCGCGGTGTCGTCCACCGTCTCGGTCCCCGCGTCGTCCCCTCCGGCGCCCGGGCCGCTCGCCCAGGTGGGCGACGGCGGGGGCGTGGGGGCGGGGGCTTCGCCGGGCCGACCGGGGTCGGCGGCCGGGGCCGCCCAGGGAGGCGGGGGCGGCGGCGTCACGCCCCAGCCCGGGGCGGCCTCGTCGGCGGCCTGCCGGTTCGGGTCGTCCTCTGGCGTGCTCACGGTCCCCTCCGGAGGGAGTGCGTCGCGGGTCAAATCAGCGCAAACACTTTATGGGGTGCGCCCGCATGGGTTATCGACGGCCACACGGAAGGCGCGGCTCCGCGGCCGTCGCGCCGCGGCCCACTCCTCCAGTTGGGCGACGAAACGCTTGCCCTGGTCGGGCCAGTGGTAGCGCATCCGGGCGGCGCGGTGGCCGTTGGCGGCGAGGGCGAGCCGCAGCCGGGGGTCGTCGCGCAGGCGCAGCACGGCCGCGGCGGCGGCGCGCGGGTCGTCGAACGGCACCAGCAGCCCGCTGCCGTCGCGGTCCAGGATCGAGGCCGCGGCGGGCAGCGGCGTGGAGACCACCGGCACGCCGTGCGCCATGTACTCGATGATCTTCGTGGGGACCGAGTGGCGGTAGTTCGGCTCGTCGCGCAGCAGCGACAGCCCCGCCAGCGAGCCCTCGACCAGCCGCAGCGCGGCGTCGTTGGGCCGGTAGCCGTGCCAGCGCACCAGCCCCTCCCGCTCGGCCGCGCGCAGCGCCTCGGAGGTGTCCGGGTCGGCCGCGCCGATCATCTCCACGCGCACGCCGTGCGGGCGCAGCAGCCGCGCGACCTCCAGCATCTCGGCCGCCCCGCGCGCCCGCGTCAGGTGCCCCAGGTAGACGACGCGGTCGGCGCCGGGCGGGGGCGGGGTGCGCAGCGGAACGCGCGTGGTGTTGGGGACGACCGGGTGCTCGCGGCGGAACCGGGGCCGGTAGCCCTCCTCGGCCAGCAGCAGGTGCAGGCGCCGCTCGGCGATCCGCTCGGCCCACCGCACGAACGGGTACGGCGCGCGCCGCAGCGGCCGGGGCAGCCAGGTCTTGGCGACCAGCGCGGCGGCGGTGTCCTCGTGGACGTCCCACACCGTCGGCGGGCGCCGCCGCACGAACGGCAGCGTCAGCAGCAGCTCGGGGTCGTGCAGCAGCAGCACGTCGGCGTGCGGGGCGTGCTCGGCCAGCGCGCGGCGGGCGGCCAGGAACGCGCGGAGCCGCCGGCGACCGCCGGCGCGCGGCACGTCCACCGCCGTCACCTCGGGCCACGGCGCGGTCCCGGAGTGCCGGAACGGCGCGATGTAGGTGACCTCGTGGCCGGCGTCGAGCAGTGCGCGGATCTGCCGGTGCAGGATCCGGGCGTCGGCGGCGTTGTGGACCACCGTGCACACGCACACGCGCATCGGGCTCACCGCCTCCAGGGGGTCGGGTCGTTCAGTTGGACGCCCGACGAGTGATCAAGGATTACCTCTCACCGGTCACGGGGGTCACGGGAAACGCCGCAATCCCCGCTCACAGGGCCTCGACGGAGTCGCGGGCCGGGACGGCCCCGCGGGTGTCGAGCAGCAGGCGCGCGCGGTCGGCGAGCTCGGCGGCGTCGTAGTCGCGGTGGTCCTGCAGCAGCAGCGTCAGGTCCGCGCCCGCCAGCGCCACGCCCAGGTCCTCGGCGCGCGGCACCGCGAGGTCGTCCACCTGCCAGGACTCGACGAACGGGTCGTGGAACAGCACCTGCGCGCCGAGCTGCCGCAGCCGCCGCGCGACCGGGGTGGCGGGGGACTCGCGCTGGTCGGCGATGTCGGGCTTGTAGGTGACGCCGAGCAGCAGGACCGTCGAGCCGCGCAGCGCCCGGCCCTCGCGGTTGAGGAGTTGCTGGGCGCGTTCGACGACGTAGCGGGGCATGCGGTCGTTGATCTCCTGGGCCAGTTCCACGAAGCGGAAGGGGTAGCCCAGGGAGCGGACCTTGTAGGACAGGTAGTTGGGGTCGATGGGGATGCAGTGGCCGCCGACGCCGGGTCCGGGGCGGAAGGCCTGGAAGCCGAAGGGTTTGGTGGCGGCGCAGTCGATGGCGTCCCACAGGTCGATGCCCAGTTCGTGGCAGAAGACCGCCATCTCGTTGACCAGGGCGATGTTGACGTGCCGGTAGGTGTTCTCCAGCAGCTTGGCCATCTCGGCCTCGCGGGTGCCCTTGGCCTGCACCACCTCCTCCACGAACTTGCCGTAGAGGGCGGCGGCCGCGGCGGCGCACGCCGGGGTGTGCCCGCCGACGATCTTCGGGGTGTTGGCGACGCCGTACACCGGGTTGCCCGGGTCGATGCGCTCGGGGGAGAACGCCAGGTGGAAGTCGGTCCCGGCGGTCAGGCCGCCGGCCTCCAGCAGCGGCCGGACGACCTCGTCGGTGGTGCCGGGGTAGGTGGTGGACTCCAGCACCACGAGCATGCCGGGGCGCAGGTGGGTGGCCACCGCGCGGGTCGCGCCGACCACGGCGGTCAGGTCGGGGCCCTGGTCGCTGGACAGCGGCGTCGGCACGCAGATCACCACGGCCCGGCCGCGCCCGACCACGGTCTCGTCGGCGGTCGGGTGGAAGCCCCCGGCCAGCATCGCCGCCACGTCCCCGGGGGACACGTCGTCCACGTGCGAGGCGCCGCCCGCCAGGGTGTCGACCACCTCCGGAGAACGGTCCAGCCCCGCCACCCGCAGGCCCGCGCGGACCGCCTCCCTGGCCAGGGGCAGACCGACGTACCCCAGACCGACCACCACGAGATCGAACTCGGTCGTCCCGTTCCGCTCGACGTCGCTCACCGACGTTCCCCCTCAGCCCGTGCGGCCGGTCAGCAGGAGACCCCCAGGGACCGGTAGGCGTCCAGGAGACGTTCCATGCCGATGCGCCAGGTGCGTTCGTTGCGGACCCACTCGCGTGCCGCGTGTTGCATGTGTTGCGAAGACGGACTGTAAAGGATGTTTTGCAGAGCTTTGGCAAGCAGGTCGGGATTTTGGGGAACTGTTAGCAATCCGGTTTTTTCGTGCGTGATGATCTCGCGCAGCGCCGGAAGGTCGCTCGCGATGACCGGCACGCCGCCCGCCATGGCCTCCAGCGGCTTGAGCGGGGTGACCATCCGGCACACCCGCTCGTCCCGCCGCGGCACCACGAACGCGTCCAGCACCGCGTGGTAGCGGCGCACCTGGTCGGCGGGCACCCGGCCGGTGAAGATCGCGTCGGTGAGGCCGAGCCCGGCGGCGCGGGCCTGGAGCGCGGCGCGTTCGGGGCCGTCGCCGACCAGCAGCAGCCGGACCGGGTGACCCTGGTCACGCAGGACCGCCCCGGCCGCCAGCAGGGTGTCGAGCCCCTCGTAGGAGAAGAAGCTGGTGGTCGTCCCGGCCACCTTCTCGTCCGGCGCGATGCCCAGCTCGGCGCGCAGGCCCGCGGCGTCGGGCAGCGGCTCCAGGAACGCCTCGTCCACGCCGTTGGGGATCACCACGACCTTCCCGGCGGGCACCCCGCGCGCGACGATCTCCTCGCGCATCACCTCGCCCAGCGTCACCACCAGGTCGGCCGCGCGCATGCACGCCGTCTCCAGGTCCCGGCTGAACCGGTAGAAGTCCCGGTCGGTGGACCGCCGCGGGTCGCGCGACAGCCACGACTCCTCCAGGAAGCCGCGCATCTCGTAGACGACGGGGACGCCGTGCCGCTCGCGCAGGGCCAGGGCGATCTGGGCGTTCACGTGGTTGCTGGCGGCGTGCAGGACGGCCGGGCGCAGGCGCTCGACCAGCCGGGACGCGGCCGCCACGTTCGCCTCCAGCGCGGCGCGCGAGTGCGGCGGCAGCCGCCAGGGCACCAGCCGGTGGTAGGGCACGCCGTCCACCTCGGTCCCCGGCCGCGGGTCGGGCCTGCCCTGCACGACCGGATGCCCGAGCCGCGTCACCACGTGCGGGTCCAGCCCCAGCGCGCGCTGCGTCGCCGCGATCCGGTGGGTGCGGACGGTGTACCCGGCGTTGGTGGCGGGCAACGCGTTGGTGACGATGTGGAGAACACGTCCCGGCTCCGGGGTGACGGGCCGGGGCGGCGTGACGTTCGTCGCCGGACGCCAGGTCAGCGCCTCCACCCGTCCCGACAGGTCCCGCCGCAGCCGCGCCGCCGACCGCGTCCGGCCCCGGCGGACGGTGTCGAGCGCCTCGGTCAGCCGCCCGTCCTTGGACGCCAGAAGCCCCGTCAGATAGGGCTTGGCGGGATCCCGGTCGGGCAGCCCGGCCAGCAGCTTCACGGCGGTGTCGGGACGTTCCACCGCGACCGCGAACCCGGCCAGCCGCCGCAGCCGGCGCGGCCCCGCGCGCCGCGCCGCGGCCTCCACCACCGCCAGCGCCTCGTCCTGTCGGCCCTGGTCCCACAGCCCGTAGGCGCTCGGCAGGGGACCGGCACGCAGTAGCATTCCGCGCGTAATCCGTCGAACCGGCGCAGGAAGCACCCGCAGCGCGAGCAGGGGGGTGCGACCGGGCTCGGTTCGCAGATGCCGGACGGCCACCTGCGGGGCGAGCGTTGTCGCTTTCACCCACGGCATCGCCTTCACCCAGGACATGAGCCGTAAGTCAACCAGAACCTCCGGAGGTTCGATGCCGTCGCCCGTCCTGCACGTGATCGGCGCCCGACCCAACTTCATCAAGGCGGCCCCCGTCGTCGCGGCCCTCGGCGAACGCGGGGTCGCCCAGCGGGTGGTCCACACCGGGCAGCACTACGACGAGCGGATGTCCGACATCTTCTTCCGTGAGCTGGGGCTTCCCGAGCCCGACGTGGACCTCGGGGTGGGGTCCGGCAGCCACGGCAGGCAGACCGGCGCGCTGCTGGCGGCGCTGGAGGAGGAGTTCACGGCGTCCTCCCCGCGGTCCGTGATTGTTTACGGAGATGTCAACTCCACGTTGGCCGCCGCGCTCGCCGCCGCCAAGCTCGGCGTCCCGGTCGCGCACGTGGAGGCGGGGCTGCGGTCGTTCGACATGACGATGCCGGAGGAGATCAACCGGCGGCTCACCGACCAGCTCGCCGACCTGTGCCTGGTGACCAGCCCGGAGGCGGTCGGGCACCTGGCCGACGAGGGGATCGCGGTGGACCGCGTCCACCTGGTCGGCAACCCGATGATCGACACGCTGCTGGCCAACCTGGACCGCTTCGACCCCGCGGCCGTCCAGGCCGCCCACGGCCTGCCCTCCCGGTACGTCGCGGCGACCCTGCACCGGCCCGCCAACGTCGACGACCCCGCGACCGCCGCCCGCCTGGTCGCGCGCCTGCACGAGATCGCCGACCTGGTGGACGTGGTGATCCCCGTCCACCCGCGCAGCCGCGGCACCCTCACCGCCGCCGGGCTGGACCGGCACCCGAACGTGCACGCCATCGAACCCCTCGGATACGTGGAGTTCGTGGGGCTGGTGCGGGGCGCGGTCGCCGCCGTCACCGACTCGGGCGGCGTGCAGGAGGAGACGACGATGCTCGGCGTCCCCTGCCTGACGCTGCGGCCCAACACCGAACGGCCGATCACCATCACGCACGGCACGAACCGGCTGGTCACGCCGGACGAGGTCGTTCCGGCCGTGCGCAAGGCGCTGGAGCAGCGGCACCCGGTGCCGCGCGAGACCCCGCCGCTGTGGGACGGCAAGGCCGGACCCCGCATCGCCGACGTGATCATCGGGAGCCTGGGTGAGTGATCCGACGGGCCAGGAAGAGATCCAGCGGCTGCGGCAGCAGCTCCGCCGCCGCGAACGCGAGCTGCGCGACCGCGACCGCCTGCTCCGCCAGACCCAGGAACGGCTGGTCGCGCTGGAGGCGTCCACGGCGCTGCGCGTCGGCCGCCGCCTGGCCGCCGCCGCCCGCAAGCCCGCCAAGGGCCTGATCGGGCTGCCCCGCGACCTGTACAAGATGGCGAAGGGCCGGTCCACGGCCGGCCGCACGGCCGCGCCGTCCGTCACCGACGTCACCGGCTGGCCGCGCCTGCGCACCGAGGTGGGGCAGGACGAGCGGATGCTGTTCGGCGCGGGACTGCGCCGCCACGACCGGCCGGTCATCGCCGGGGCGTTCACCGCCGGGACCCGCGCGGCCCTGGCCGCCGACGCCGAGGTGATCCCGCTGCGCCCCTACGACGCCGGGGTGGTCGTGGACCAGTGCGACCCCGACGTGGTGGTCTTCGAGGCCGCCGCGTGCGTGGCCGGGCACCCCTGGGCCTACCTGGGCGACCCGGCGATGCTGGACCGGCAGCGCGCGCTGCGCGACGTCCGCGAGGCCGCCCGCCCGCTGAACCGCCCGGTCGTGCTGTGGAACAACGCCCCCGACGCGGCCCCCGTCGCACCCGCGCTGCCCCTGCTGGGCTGGGACGCCGTCCACGACGCCGAACCCGGCGAGGCCCCCGCCCTCGACACCCTGATCCGATCGGAGGCCCGATGACCGTCCCCGTCGCCGCGCCCCCGCGCGGCGGGTCCTGGCACTTGGACGCCGGGTCGTCCCTCGTCGCCTTCGCGATCGTTCGAGAGCTCCCGATCGTGACGCTCCCCAGTCCGGACCGGGAGGCGCCATGACCGTGCCCATTGCCGCGCCTCCGCGCGGCGGATCCCGGCGCTGGGACTCCAGGTCCTCCCTCGTCGCTTACAAGATCGCTCGCGAGCTCCCGATCGTGACGCTCCCCAGCCCGGACCAGGAGGCGCCATGACCCACCCCACCGTTCGTCGGGCCCTGGTGTACGGGGACGTCGACCTGAACCTCATCGACGGCTCGGCGATCTGGGCCCAGTCGATGGTGCGGGCGCTGCGCGAGGCCGGGTGCGAGGTGACCCTCGTGCTGAAGGCCCCCATCCGCACCGGACGCCTGGTGGACCCGCTGCTGGCGCTGGACCGGGTGACCGTCCGCCGTCCCCACGCCGAGGGCCTGGTGGAGGGCGAGGCGGGCATGACGGTGGCGCAGGCCCACCGCGTGCTGGCCGCGATCGACGCCGAGCGCCCGCACGACCTGGTCGTGGTGCGGGGCCGCGCGCTCGCCGCCTCGCTGGCCGGGGACGGGGCGTTCCAGGGGCGGATGTGGAGCTACCTGACCGACGTCCCGCAGCTGCTCGACGGCCTGGACAACGCGGTCCTCGGCGAGCTGGGCCGCATCGCCCGCGCCTCCCGCGTCCTGCTGTGCCAGACCGAGGAGCTGCGCTGCCACCTGGAGCAGGCCGTGCCCGCCGCGTGCGGCAAGTGCGTGCTGTTCCCGCCGGTGGTCGTGCTGCCGCCGGAGCTGGAGGGCCGCGCGCCCACCGCCCCGAACGGCCCGCTGAGGCTGGTCTACACGGGCAAGTTCGCGCTGCGCTGGAACACCTACGAGATGACCGGGCTGCCCGGCCGTCTCGCCTCGCGCGGCGTGGACGCCGAGCTCCACATGGTCGGCGACAAGATCCACGACGAGCGGTCCGACCCCGGCTACGCCGACCGGATGCGCCGCGCCCTGGAGGCGGGCCCCGGCGTGGTCTGGCACGGCGGCCACCCGCGCGAGAAGGCGATGGCGATCGCCGCCGACGCGCACGTGGGCCTGTCCTGGCGGCGTCCCGAGATGGACGCGAGCCTGGAGCTGTCCACGAAGGTGCTGGAGTTCGGCGCGCTCGGCCTGCCGGTGGTCCTGAACCGCAACCCGATGCACGAGACGCTCCTCGGCGCCGACTACCCGCTGTTCGCGCGCACCGAGAACGACGTGGTGAACGTGCTGGCGCACGTCGCCCGCGACGCCTCCGCCTACGCGCTGGCCGCCGAACGCTGCCGCGAGGCCGCCGCGCGCTTCACCCTCGCGCGGGCGGCGGACCGGCTGCGCGACCGGCTGGCCAAGGTGTTCCCGGCCCCGGCCGGCGACCCGGCCCGCCCGACCCGCGTCGTGGTCGCGGGCCACGACCTGAAGTTCTTCACCCGCCTGCTGGAGCACCTGGAGGCGCTGCCCGACGTCGAGGTCATCGTCGACAAGTGGCGCGGCCTGGCCGAGCACGACGAGGTCCGCAGCCGCAACCTCGCCGCCTGGGCCGACGTCGTGATCTGCGAGTGGTGCGGTCCGAACGCCCTCTGGTACGCCGAGAACAAGCGTCCCGACCAGCGGCTCTACGTCCGCCTGCACCGGTTCGAGCTGACCTCCGGATGGCCGCGCAAGCTCGACATCGACAAGGTCGACCAGGTGATCTGCGTCAGCCCGCACTACGCGTCGCTGACCCGCGCCGACACCGGCTGGCCCGCCGAGAAGGTCACGGTGATCCCCAACTGGGTGGACGTCGACCAGCTCGACCGGCCCAAGCTCCCCGACGCCCGCTTCCACCTGGGGTTCATCGGCGCGGCCCCGTCCCGCAAGCGCCTCGACCTGGCGCTCGACGTGGTCGAGGAGCTGCGCCGCCGCGACCCCCGCTTCACGCTCTTCGTGAAGACGAAGATGCCGTGGGAGTACTGGTGGATCTGGAAGCGCGCCGAGGAGCGCGCCCACTACGAGAAGCTGTTCGCGCGGCTGGCGGCATCCGACTCGCTGCGCGACGGCGTGGTGTTCGACCCCTACGGCCGCGACGTGGCGTCCTGGCTGCGCCGCGTGGGCTGGGTGCTGTCCACCAGCGACGACGAGAGCTTCCACCTGGCCCCGGCCGAGGGCATGGCGTCGGGCGCGATCCCGCTGCTGCTGCCCTGGCCCGGCGTGGGAACGATCTACGACGCCCGCTGGATCCACCCGGACCCGACCGCGATGGCCGACGCCGTCGAGATGACCGTCAAGACCGGCCGCTGGGAGGAGGAGCGCGAGCTGGCCAGGCGGCAGCTCCGCGAGACCTACGCCCTGGACGTGGTCGCCGACGCCTGGACGCGCCTGGTGCGCGGCTGACGGCGGCGGCGCGAGCGTCCGGCCGGTGGCCGCGCCCCGGCGGCCGCCGCCCGTTGGATCGGTCCAAGGCCGGTGGTTCCCCCGATGGCCGACGTTGGACAGAACGTGATCAAGCGGGCGGAATCTGGCTAGGGTGTGGGCTTGGTCGCGGGGGCGTACCGCGAGGTTCCGGTTGACCGGCCGGTGGGGACCGGCCCGGGGGCGGCCTGTTCGAGGCTGAAGGGGAGTGACCGCGTGGGCGCTTGGCAGACTCTTCCCGCTTCCGCGGAGCCCGCGCTCCGGCAGCTGACGGTGCGGCTCCGGGAGCTGAAGGACGACACCGGGCTGAGCCTGGCCGCGCTGGCGCGCAAGACCCCGGCCAGCAAGTCGGCCTGGGGCCGCTACCTCAACGGCCAGGCCCTGCCGCCCCGGCAGGTGGTCGCCGCGCTGGGCGAGCTGGCCGGGGCCGACCCGGCTCGGCTCATGGCGCTGTGGGAGCTGGCCGCGCACACCCACCGCCAGCCGGACGCCGCGGCGGACCCGCCCGCCGACCTGACCACTCCCGCCGCCGTCCCCGTCGCCACCGTGGCCGACGGTGGCCTTGAGAACCCGGAGCCCGCGGACGCGCCCTCCGGTGACGACCCGCCCCAGCCCGCCGGCGACCGGACGCCGGCGCGCCCGCCCCGGCGACGTCCGGCGGGATCCCTGTCCCACGTGCTGGCGCTGGTGATCCCCACCGTGCTGTCCACGGCCGCTCTGACCATCGTGATCACCCTGGTCTGGCATCCCGGCTTCGGCTCGGCACCGTCGGCGCCCCCGTCCGGCCCCTCGACCCCTCCGGCCGCCACGACGGCCCCCTCGACCGCGCCCACGCCCTCGCCGCGAGCCGCCCCCACCTCCTCGCCCAGGACCCGCGCGCCGGGGACCGTCGCACCGGTGCAGCGCCGACTCCGCTCCTCCGAGAAGGTGCGCGAGATCGAAGGGCCCTACGAGCCGCCCATCTACACCCCCAGCCCCGAGGAGATCGAGACCTGGACCGACGGCCCGCCGCAGCCGCCCGACCCCTCGTCCGGCGCTCGGCGGCCTTCCGGGTGACGCGCCGCCCCGGGCCGGGGCGGCACCCCGTCGCCGGACGATCGTGGCCGGAGCCGGCCAATCCGGTGTGACGGGACGTCCGTTGTTTGCCGCAGGTGAACCCAGTGACCGAATTGATGCCCAAAGTCGGTCATCGGGTCCGGTGTTCGGTTGAACGTGACACGTGACGCGACGAACCTCTTTACTCTGTCGGGTGGAGGAAACCCACGCGACACGTCCCCCAGACGTTCATCATCATCCCGTTGATTCCAGGGGTCTCACGACGTGACGGACATGGCGAGCGGGGCCGCGATGACGCGGTTCGTCCAGCCCGACCGCGTCTACGTCGGCTGGCGCTACGCACAGATGCATCCGGACCCCGGGCCACCGCCCACGCCGCCGGAGCCTCCCCCCGCGGCGCCGCCGGAGCCGCCGGCGCGGCGGCCGGGCGAGGAGATGGCCCGCCGCCCCACGCGCATCGCCCTGGCGGGCATCGCCGTGGGCGCGGGGCTGTTCGCGCTCTGCTGGACGGCGGGCGTGCTGCCGGGGTCGTTCGCGGTCGTCGGCCTGGCGGCCTGCGCGGTCCTCATGGGCCTGGTCTGGTCGGCGCAGTGGCGCGACGAACGCGGCGTCCGCGCCCGGCTGGCCGCCGAACGCGACCGCGCCGCCCGC
>NZ_BCQR01000020.1 GCF_001552175.1 Actinomadura kijaniata NBRC 14229 | reverse complement strand
CCGGGCGCCGTCCGCGCCGCCCAGCCCCTCGGTCCCGGCGACGCTGCCGCCCGCCCCGCCCGCGGCCGCCGCCGCCAAGGCCAACGAGCTCGGCCGGGTCCCGGTGCTGATGTACCACCGGATCCTGCCCAAGCCGCAGCTGTCCCTGGACCGCTCGACCAAGGAGCTGCGCGACGAGCTGACCCGGCTCGCCAGGGGCGGCTACGTCCCGATCACCGCCGCCGAGTTCGTCAGCGGGCGCTTCGACGTTCCGGCGGGCAGGCACCCGGTCGTGCTGACGTTCGACGACAGCACCCCCGGGCACTTCGGCCTGGACGCCCAGGGCAACGTCAAGCCCGACACCGCCGTGGCGATCATCCAGGAGGTCGCGCGGGCCCACCCGGGGTTCCGGCCGGTGGCCACCTTCTACGCCAACAAGGACCTGTTCGGCCTCGGCGACCAGGCCGCCGCCGGGCTGGCGTGGCTGACCTCGCGCGGCTTCGAGATCGCCAACCACACCGTCGACCACTCCGACCTGTCCCGGCTGGACCGCGCCGCCGTCCAGAAGGAGATCGGCGGGATGGAGGACCGGCTCCGCGCCGTCACCGGGCGGAACACCGCCACCTTCGCCTACCCGTTCGGCTCGGTGCCGCGCAAGCGGGACTGGGCGCGCAAGCAGGACGGCCGGTACGACTTCCAGGGCATGTTCCTGGCCGGATGGCAGCCGTCGCCCTCGCCGTTCGACTCCGGCTTCGACCGGTTCGCGATCGCCCGGGTCCGCTCCGAGGGCAAGATCAAGGAGAACGACTGCCAGCGGTTCTGCTCGGTGGCCTGGCTCGACCACCTCGACAAGAACCCGCAGGAGCGCTACACCTCCGACGGCGACCCCAACGCGATCACCATCCCGAGGTCGGCCGAGGAGCGCCTGGCCAAGGACTTCCGGGCCCGCGCCCGCGTCTGGTAGCTGTATTTCAGAAGCCCTGGCCTACGGCGCTCGCCCGGGGGCTCGCGCCTCACCAGGTCTTGGCGAGCGCGACATCGCTTCGCGATCTGACCGGCGGGCCCTCGCCTCCGGCTTCGGGCCCGCCGGTCAGGTAGCGCGCTCGTGTGCGTGGCTGGGACCCACTTCGCGACAAGTCCTGGGCACGCCGACCGTCGTGCCGATCGTCGTGTCGAGCACAGTGCCCGGCGTGGCGCGGCCCGCTCCGATTGACCAGCCGGGATTGGTCCCATATCCTGATCGCTGCGCTGTGGGCTTGCGCGCGCTTCGGACGGAGCAAGCTCGCGCTCGGTCTCGTCGGCGACATCGGTTCGGTCACCAACGTGGGATTCCCTCGGGTTTCCCGCGTTCCATCCGGTTCTCGGCAGGGCGGATAAAGAGCCCTCCGCGCAAAGCCAGACACCTACTATGTCCGTATCCGGAGCCAGCCGACACATGACGAGCAGCACCGAGGCCACCTCGACCACCCCGCAGGTAGCGGTCAACGACATCGGGTCAGAGGAAGCCTTCCTCGCCGCGATCGACGAGACCATCAAGTACTTCAACGACGGCGACATCGTCGAAGGCACCGTTGTCAAGGTCGATCGAGACGAGGTCCTCCTCGACATCGGCTACAAGACCGAAGGTGTCATCCCGTCCCGTGAGCTCTCCATCAAGCACGACGTCGACCCCAACGAGGTCGTCGCCGTCGGAGACCACGTCGAGGCCCTCGTCCTCCAGAAGGAGGACAAGGAAGGCCGCCTGATCCTGTCCAAGAAGCGCGCCCAGTACGAGCGCGCCTGGGGCACGATCGAAAAGATCAAGGACGAGGACGGCATCGTCACCGGAACGGTCATCGAGGTCGTCAAGGGCGGCCTGATCCTCGACATCGGCCTGCGCGGCTTCCTGCCCGCATCGCTGGTCGAGATGCGCCGCGTCCGTGACCTGCAGCCCTACGTGGGCCGCGAGCTCGAGGCCAAGATCATCGAGCTCGACAAGAACCGCAACAACGTGGTCCTGTCCCGCCGCGCCTGGCTGGAGCAGACCCAGAGCGAGGTCCGCCAGACCTTCCTCAACACCCTGCAGAAGGGCCAGGTCCGCAAGGGCGTCGTGTCCTCGATCGTCAACTTCGGTGCGTTCGTGGACCTCGGCGGCGTCGACGGCCTGGTGCACGTGTCCGAGCTGTCCTGGAAGCACATCGACCACCCCTCCGAGGTCGTCGAGGTCGGCCAGGAGGTCACGGTCGAGGTCCTGGACGTCGACATGGAGCGCGAGCGCGTCTCCCTGTCGCTCAAGGCGACCCAGGAAGACCCGTGGCAGCAGTTCGCCCGCACCCACCAGATCGGCCAGGTCGTGCCGGGCCGCGTCACCAAGCTGGTGCCGTTCGGCGCGTTCGTCCGCGTCGAGGAGGGCATCGAGGGCCTGGTGCACATCTCCGAGCTGGCCGAGCGCCACGTGGAGATCCCCGAGCAGGTCGTCCAGGTCGGCGACGAGATCTTCGTGAAGATCATCGACATCGACCTCGACCGTCGCCGGATCAGCCTGTCCCTCAAGCAGGCCAACGAGTCGGCCGCCGGCATCGAGGAAGAGGACTTCGACCCGACGCTGTACGGCATGCCGGCCGAGTACGACGAGCAGGGCAACTACAAGTACCCCGAGGGCTTCGACCCCGACACGGGCGAGTGGCTGCCGGGCTTCGACGAGCAGCGCGAGACGTGGGAGCGGCAGTACGCCGAGGCCCGCGCCCGCTTCGACGCCCACCGCAAGCAGATCGAGGAGGCCCGCAAGGCCGAGGCGGAGGCCGACGCCACGGGCGCCGGCACCACCGAGGCCCCGACCTCCTACTCCGGTGGCGCCGAGAGCGAGACCACCGGTGGCGCCCTGGCCACCGACGAGGCTCTCGCGGCGCTGCGGGAGAAGCTCTCCGGCGGTCAGTGAGCCGCTGAGCAGGACCCGGACCCACCGCGCCCGCCGCTGACCGGCGGCGCGCGGCGGGGCGGCGGCTGAACGAACACGGCCGGAGGACGATCCACGGATCGACCTCCGGCCGTGCTCGTTTTCCCCGCGCCCGGACGGGAACCCGACCCTTCACGACCCCCGCACGCCTCCAGCTCGTCCCCGGGAGCACTCGTTCAATTGGCCAGCACACAGGTAGGCACCCAGACCGGCGGCCCCGCGTCCGGTCCCTCCATCGTCCCGCAGGGCCCGGCGCGACTGGTGTTGATCGCCGTCACCGTCGCGGTGCTCGCCCAGACCCTGCGGTTCTCACTTCCCCAGCTCAACCACTTCGGCGACACCGCCGGGGCCGTCCCCGCCGCGTTCGCGGTGCTGGCGGTCTACCTGGCCGGGTTCGCCGCGCCCCTGATCCGCCGCCTCGGCGGGCCCCGCGCCCTGCTGCTCACCGGCGTCGGCGGACTGTTCCTGGTGCGGCTGGTGGTGCAGGCCACCGGCCCGCACCTGTGGCTGACGTTCCTCGGCACCGCCATCGGCATGATCGCGGTCGCGGCGCTGTACGAGGCCGCGCGCGGCCTGTCGGGCGTCGGGTTCGCCACCGCCGCCGTCGCGGGCCTGGCCGCCGACACCGCCGTCCGCATGGCGTTCGCGACCTGGGACCCGGTCTGGCGCTCCGGGATCATGCCGTGGACGGCGTGCCTGGTGTTCGTCGTGCTCGGCGCGCTCGCCCTGTACCGCGAACTGTCCTCCGGCCCCGTCGCCGCCCCCGGCCTCACCTGGCGCGACGCCCTCGGCGGCGCGGCCGTCGGGCCGTTCCTGGCGGTGCAGATCCTCGTGCTGTCCAGCCCGGCGTTCGTGGCGTCGTCGGGCTGGCTGTCGCTGACCGCCGCGCACATCGTCGTCGCGACCGGGCAGGGCCTGGCGCTGGCGTTCCTGGCGTCCGGGCTCGCCGTGCGGGCCGTGCCCGGCGGCGTGTGCGTGCTCGGCGGCACCCTGCTCGGCGTCGGCGCGGGCACCATCGCCGGGACCTACGCGGTGTCCGGCGTCGAGATCGTGCCCGTGGTGGTCGTCGGGCAGGTGCTGGCGGCGTGGCTGCTGGCGGTCGCCTGCCGCGCCCCGCTGCGCCGCGCCGGGACCGGCGGCCCCGTCTGGCGCGTCGACGCCGGCGCGGCCCTCGGCGGCTTCCTGATCGCGGTGGTGCTGGTGCCCTACCAGCTCAGCGCCATCGAGCCGCTGCCGGTCCCCAACAACCTGCTGCCCGGCCTGGCCGGCATCCTGCTGGGCGCGCTCGCCGCGATCGCCGCCGCGCGCGGCGGACCGCTGCCCGCCCGCGCCCCGCTGCGGGCCCTCACCGCCGGGGCCGCCGCCCTGGTGCTGCTGCTCGGCACCCTGCTGTTCACCGTCGCCGCGCCCGAGACGCGGGCGCGCCCGGCCGCCGCCGCCCCCGGCCAGGTCCGCATCGTCAGCTACAACATCCACGACGGCGTCGACACCTCCGGCCGCCTCGACCCCGAGGCCATCGCCAGGACCATCGAGGCGCAGCGCCCGCAGGTCGTGCTGCTGCAGGAGACCAGCCGGGGATCGCTGATGTCGGGCACCACCGACGTGGGCGTGTGGCTGTCGCGGCGGCTCGGCATGAAACTGCTGTGGGGCCCGGCCGCCGACGGCCAGTTCGGCAACGCCATCCTCACCACCCTGCCGGTGCGGAAGTCCGGCACCGGCCGCATGCCCCGCGGCGACTGGTCCCAGATCCGCGGCTACGTGTGGGCGCGCCTCGGCGTCGGAGACACCACCCTCGACGTGTGGTCCACCCACCTGGAGGGCGGCGCCGACGACGGCCCCGAACGGGTCCGCGAGGTCGCCGCGCTGCTTCGGGCCTGGGGCGGCGCGCCCCGCACCGTCATCGGCGGCGACTTCAACGCCGGGCCCGGCAGCCCCGAGATCGGCCGGATGGGCGCCGAGCTCCACAACGCCGCGATCGGCGGCGACTTCGGACCCACCACCCCCGGCGGCGAGCGCATCGACTGGATCTTCGGCACCGACGACGTGCGGTTCTCCGACTTCCGGATCGGCGACTCCCGGGCCTCGGACCACTTCCCGATCGCCGTCACCGCCACGATCGGCCGCTGACCGCGGCGGGCCGTCCCCGGACCACGCCCGGGGACGGCCCGGCCCGTTAGGGTCGTGCCATGAGCCCCTCCCCGGTCGTGATCACATCCGCGACCCCCGCCGACGCGGGCGAGATCATGACGGTGCAGCGCGCCGCCTACGTCACCGAGGCGCAGCTGTACGGCGACCCGTTCATCCCGCCGCTGGTGGAGTCCCTGGAACAGCACCAGAAGGTCCTGGCGGGCGACGCGGTCGTGCTGAAGGCGATGCTCGGCCCCCGCCTGGTCGGCGCCGTCCGCGGCCAGTTCAGCGACCACACCTGCCTGGCCGGCCGGCTCGTCGTCGTCCCCGACCAGCAGGGGCGCGGCATCGGCGCGGCCCTCATGCGGGCCCTGGAGGAGCGGGCCGCCGGACGCGCCGACGCGTGCGTGCTGTTCACCGGCCACCTGTCGGAGGACAACCTGCGGCTGTACCGGCGGCTCGGCTACGCCGAGACCCACCGCGAACGCGTCGCCGCCCACCTGATCCTCGTGCACATGCGCAAGCCCCTGCCGCCCGCCGCAGGCCCGGCGTCCGCCGCCGGCCCGGGGTGAGTACGGTGGTGCCCGTGCTGAAAGTGGGACTCACCGGTGGAATCGGATCGGGCAAGAGCGAGGTCGCGGCCCGGCTGGCCGCGCACGGCGCGGTCGTCATCGACGCCGACAGGATCGCCCGGGAGGTGGTCGAGCCCGGCACCCCCGGCCTGGCCGCCGTCGTCGCCGAGTTCGGCGAGCAGGTCCTGCTGCCGGACGGCGGCATGGACCGGGAACGGGTCGGGAAGATCGTCTTTTCCGATCCCGACCGGCTCAAGGCCCTCAACGCCATCGTCCACCCCCTGGTGGGGGAGCGGATGCAGCAGCTCATGGACGCCGCGCCGGGTGACGCGATCGTGGTCTACGACGTGCCGCTGCTCACCGAGAACGGCCTGGCGGAGATGTACGACGTGGTCGTCGTCGTCGACGCCCCCGTCGAGACGCAGCTGGAACGCCTCACCGGCCGCCGCGGCATGAGCGAGCACGACGCCCGCGCCCGCATCGCCGCCCAGGCCACCCGCGAGCAGCGCCGCGCCGTCGCCCACCACGTGATCGACAACTCCGGGTCGCTGGCGGCCCTGCGCGAGCGGGTGGACGCGCTGTGGGACGAGCTCACCGCCGCCGCGGGCCGCTGATCGCGTTCCGGTGACCCGGACGGTACCGGTCCCCATGGAACGCTACGCTCGGGTCATGCACCTGCCGGGCCGGTGGCCGAACCCCTGGTCGCGCTGGTGGGCGACCCGACGCTCCCGGGCCCTCGACATCGCGCTCGCGCTCGGGATGGCCGTCGGCGACGGCCTGCTCGGCTGGTTCGCCTACCAGGAGTTCTGGCTGCCCAGACCGGTGACCACCGCCGGCAACGTCGTACTGGCCCTGGCGCTGGTGGCCCGCCGCCGCCACCCGGTCGCGCTGGCGGTGATCACGACGGTGGTGTCCACGGCCATGGGCAGCGGCGGGTTCTCGTTCCTGGTGGTGCTGTACTCGCTGGGCGCCTACGCCTCCCCCCGCGGCCTGGTGATCATCATCTCGGTCGCCGGTTACCTGCTGAGCCTGCTGGTGCCCGGCGCGACCGCCCCCCGGGACGTGTCGGCGCTGGCCAACGCGTCGTTCGGGCTGGCGTTCACGGCGCTGCCGGTGGTGCTCGGCCTCTACATGGGCGCCCGCAAGCAACTGCTGGCCTCCCTCCAGGAACGCGCCGCCCGCCTGGAACGCGAGCAGCACCTGCTCGCCGAGCGCGCCCGCGCCGAGGAACGCACCCGCATCGCCCGCGAGATGCACGACGTGGTCGCCAACCGCGTCAGCGTGATCGTCGTGCACGCCGGGGCGCTGAAGGCGATCGCCGCCCGCGACCCCCGCCGGGCCGCCGAGACCGCCGCGGTGATCGGCGACATGGGCCGCCAGGCCCTGGAGGAGCTGCGGCAGGTCATCGGCGTGCTGCGGCAGGGCGAGGAGGCGCTGCCGCAGTCCTCGCCCGCGGTGTCCGACATCCGGGGCCTGGTCGACCAGTCCGGCGCGGCGGGCCTGCGCGTGGAGCTGGCGGTGACCGGCGAGGAGCGCCCCATGCCCGCCGCCGTCGGCCGCACCGTGTACCGGCTGGTCCAGGAGGCGCTGACCAACGTGCACAAGCACGCCGGCGACGCCGACACCTGCGTGCGGCTGGACCTGCTGCCCGAGGCCGTCGAGGTCGAGGTCCGCAACGACGCCCCGACCACCCCCGCCCGGCACGGCCTGCCGAGCGGCGGCAACGGCCTGGTCGGGCTGCGCGAGCGGGTCACCGCGCTGGGCGGGGCGTTCGAGGCGGGACCCACCGGCGACGGCGGCTACCGGCTGCACGCCCGCGTCCCGCTCCCGGCGTCGTGACCTCGAAGAACACCCGGACGCCGGAGACTGTCGGAGCCGGTGCATAAAGTGGGATGGCGCGGGCCCGACCGGGACCCGACCGACCAGGGGGAGAGGCGCGGATGCGGCCGATAGCGGACCTACAGCGCACGGCGAGGCCGTTCGAGGTCGTCACGGAGATGACGCCGGCGGGCGACCAGCCGCAGGCGATCGCGGAGCTGACCGAGCGGATCTCGCGCGGGGACAAGGACGCGGTGCTGCTGGGCGCCACCGGCACCGGCAAGACCGCCACCGTCGCCTGGCTGGTCGAGAAGCTCCAGCGCCCGGTGCTGGTGATGCAGCCCAACAAGACCCTCGCCGCCCAGTTCGCCAACGAACTGCGCGAGATGATGCCGAACAACGCCGTCGAGTACTTCGTCTCGTACTACGACTACTACCAGCCCGAGGCGTACATCCCGCAGACCGACACCTACATCGAGAAGGACTCCTCCATCAACGAGGAGGTCGACCGGCTGCGGCACTCGGCGACCAACTCGCTGCTGACCCGCCGCGACACCATCGTGGTCGCCTCGGTGTCGTGCATCTACGGCCTGGGCACCCCCGAGGAGTACGTCGAGCGCGCCGTCAAGCTGAGGGTCGGCGACGAGATCGAACGCGACGAGCTGCTGCGCAGCCTGGTCGGGATGCAGTACTCGCGCAACGACCTGGCGTTCACCCGGGGCACGTTCCGCGTGCGGGGCGACACCATCGAGATCATCCCGCAGTACGAGGAGCTCGCCGTCCGCATCGAGATGTTCGGCGACGAGATCGAGAAGCTCGCGACCCTGCACCCGCTCACCGGCGAGGTGCTGCGCGAGGACGACGAGGTGTTCGTCTTCCCCGCCTCCCACTACGTCGCCGGGCCCGAGCGCATGGAACGCGCGATCCGCGACATCGAGGCCGAGCTGGAGGCGCGCCTCGCCGAGATGGAGGGCCAGGGCAAGCTCCTGGAGGCCCAGCGGCTGCGCATGCGCACCACCTACGACATCGAGATGATGCGCCAGGTCGGCACCTGCTCCGGCATCGAGAACTACTCCCGCCACATCGACGGCCGCCCCGCCGGCAGCGCCCCCAACACCCTGCTGGACTTCTTCCCCGACGACTTCCTGCTGGTCATCGACGAGTCCCACCAGACCGTCCCGCAGATCGGCGCGATGTACGAGGGCGACGCCTCCCGCAAGCGGATGCTCGTCGACCACGGCTTCCGCCTGCCCTCGGCGATGGACAACCGCCCCCTCAAGTGGGAGGAGTTCCTGGGGCGGATCGGCCAGACCGTCTACCTGTCGGCGACGCCCGGCCCCTACGAGATGGGCCGCGTCCAGGGCGACGTCGTCGAGCAGGTCATCCGCCCCACCGGCCTCATCGACCCGGAGGTCGTCGTCAAGCCCACCAAGGGCCAGATCGACGACCTGGTCCACGAGATCCGGCTGCGCACCGAACGCGACGAACGCGTCCTGGTCACCACCCTCACCAAGAAGATGGCCGAGGACCTCACCGACTACCTGCTGGAGCTCGGCATCCAGGTCCGCTACCTGCACAGCGAGGTCGACACCCTGCGCCGCATCGAGCTGCTCCGCGAGCTGCGCGCCGGCGAGTTCGACGTCCTGGTCGGCATCAACCTGCTGCGCGAGGGCCTGGACCTGCCCGAGGTGTCGCTGGTGGCGATCCTGGACGCCGACAAGGAGGGCTTCCTGCGCTCGGAGACCTCCCTGATCCAGACGATCGGCCGCGCCGCCCGCAACGTGTCGGGCCAGGTCCACATGTACGCCGACAAGGTCACCCCGTCGATGGAACGCGCGATCGAGGAGACCAACCGCCGCCGCGCCAAGCAGCGGGCCTACAACGAGGAGCACGGCATCGAGCCGCAGGCCCTGCGCAAGAAGATCGCCGACATCCTCGACTCGCTGGTCCGCGAGGACGCCGACACCGAGACCCTGATCGGCGGCGCGGGCCGCCAGCAGTCCCGCGGCAAGGCCCCCGTCCCCGGCCTGGGCTCCCGCAAGGCCGGCCGGCACGCCGCCGACCTGGTCGGCGACCGTCCCCGCGAGGAGCTGGAGGGCCTGATCGAGCAGATGACCGAGCAGATGCACCAGGCCGCCACCGACCTGCAGTTCGAGCTGGCCGCCCGCCTCCGCGACGAGATCAAGGAACTCAAGCGGGAGCTCCGCGACATGAAGGAGGCCGGCGTCAGCTGAGCGGTGTCCGGGCGCCCCGGCCCGCGGCGTCCGCCTGGCGGCACGCGCCGCGACCGTGCCCGGACGAACGAGGCGTCGCTTCGTGGTCCTCCCGGTGGGGCTCGTCTCCGGCGTCGCCCCACCGGCCGGTTCACGCGCTCGCGCGGCGGCTGAGGCTTCTGGGGAACACGCCCTGGAACGCGGCGCCCGGCGCGGACCTGGACGGGCGGGGCCGCCCCGCCCGTCCAGGTCCGCCCGTTATGCCGCGCCCAGTTTGTCCTCGATCCAGGCGGTGGCGAAGTCGACGACCGGCGCGGCCTCGAACAGGTGGCTCTCGGCGGCGCCGACCCTGCCGGTCCGGCCGATTCCCGCGGCGAGCATGTCCCGGGCGATCACCTCGAACGGATCCAGGCCCTCGGGCACCACGGCGGAGTAGTCGAAGGCCCCGTTCTCCGAGTCGATGTCGTGGAAACGGCGCCAGACCCGCCGGCCGTCCACCAGGATGGGCTGCTCGTACTCCACGAACCGCTTGCCGGGCGCCTCGGCGAGCGCCTCGGCATGGTGCAGCAGCGTCAGGGTGTCCAGCGGGGCGCCCAGCAGGAGGACCCGTCCGCCGCGGGCGACCAGCCGCGCCAGCGGGCTGCCGGGGCCGTGCGGGTCGTCCCAGGGGTGGTCGGCCATCAGCTCGGCCGCCGCCGCCCCCAGCGCCGCGAAGCCGGCGTCCGGGTGCCTGCTGCGGACGGCCCCGGGCCGGCGGCGCAGCGCCTCGGGCAGGCGGCCGTTGTTGTGGTCGGCCTCGCTGAGGTCGGGGTCGTAGGCGGGGTGCTCCTCGCGCAGGGCGTCCTGCCAGGCCTGCGGCCAGGTCACGAAGTCGTACGGCGGCGCGTCGTTCCAGCCGCAGGTCACCATCAGGGTGCCCCGCGCCCCCACCACGTCGCGCAGGGCGTCGATGACGGTGTGCGGTCCGCCCGCGACGTAGCCGAGGGCGGACATGCGGGTGTGGAACATGACGACGTCGCCGTCGCCGAGACCGAGCTCGGCCAGGTCATGGCCGATCCGGCTCCGGGTGACGGGGCCGCCGGAAACGGCGAGCAGTTCGCTCTCATCCATGATCATGAACCTATCCCCGCACCCCGGCTCCCCGGCAACCGTATTGTCGCCCTCCACGCGGCGGCCTGAACGCCCCCGGCGGGAGGCGACGAGGAGGGCGCCCATGGCCGGGTGGACGCACCGCGCTCGTCGTGACGCCGGTCCCCGCCCGGCGTCGAAGACGGCCGGCGCCCGCTCCGCCGTCCACGGTCACACCGCCGGGGCGGCCTTCGGGAACACCGCGACGCCCTGCCCGATGCGGTCGGCACCGGGACGACCGGCCGCTCCGCGTCCAGGCCGGACCTCCGGGAACGTGCTCAGGCGCCGAACCAGGTGGCCAGCTTCGCCGTCCATGGTCACGCCGTCGGGGCGGTCTTCGGGTGCACCGCGATGTTCTGCCCGATGCGGTCGGTACCGGGACGGACGGCCGCTCCGCGCTTGTGGCGCCGCCGGTCCCGCCCGGCGTCGAGGACGGCCGGTGCCCGCTCCGCCGTCCGCGGTCATGCCTCCGGGGCGGCCTTCGGGTGCACCGCGATGCCTTGCCCGATGCGGCCGGACCTCCGGGAACGTGCTCAGACGCCGAACCAGGTGGCCAGTGCGGTGGTGAGGGCGTCGGCCGGTTGCGGGTCGGTCGTGGTGGAGACCCACACCGTGTGCCCGTCCGGGCGGATCAGCACCGCTTCGAGGTCGGGCCGCTCGGGGCAGTGGACGCGGTGGGCGTCCACCCGGTGCCGGGCGTTCTCGGGCAGGGTGCGGGCCCCCGTGGTGAGGAACACCGGGCGGGCGGGCCTGAGCAGCTCGGCGACGCTGGTGCGCCCGCCGCCGGCGACCAGCTCCAGGTTGGGCGCGAGCCTGCCCAGCCAGGGATGGTCGCCGGGGATCCCGGGGTCGTAGCGGGTGCTCACCCCGGTCGTCAGCTCGGCGAGGTACCTGCCGACCGGCGGCAGGCCCGCCAGTTCGCCGAGCAGCTCGCGGAGCGGTTCGACGCCGGGGTCCCGCCGCCCCAGGAGCGCCTGCGCGCGCGTGGTGCGCAGCACCCGCGCCCCCGCCTCGTGCCGTTCCCGGTGGTAGCTGTCCAGCAGGCCGTCCGGCGCGTGCCCGAGCCCGGTCGCCGCCAGCTTCCAGCCGAGGTTCACCGCGTCGGCCAACGCCACGTTGACGCCCACCGCGCCCGCGGGCGGGTGGATGTGCGCGGCGTCGCCCGCCAGCACGACCCGGCCCGCGACGTAACGGTCCGCCTGCCTGGCGGCGTCGGAGAACCGGGTGAGCCAGCGGGGTTCGACCAGCTCCACCCGGCGGCCGAGTATGTCGTCCAGCACCCGCTGGAAATAGTCCAGCCGCACCGGCTCGTCGCGGTCGGCGGGCGGGACCGGCTCGTCGAGCACGATCCGCACGTGACCGGGGCGCGGGATCACGAACACCGTGCCGCGTTCGCCCTCGGTCGCCCCGAACGGCAGGGCGGAGGGGCCGGCCGTCTCCACGTCCGCGAGGAGACCGAACGCGGTGGCGGGCGTGCCGGGGAAGCCGATCCCGGCGTGCTTGCGGACCAGGCTACGGCTGCCGTCGCAACCGGCGAGGTAGTCGACCCGGACGCGCTCGTGCCCGCCGCCGGTCCGGACGGTCACCTCGACCCCGTCGCCGTCCTGGTCGAAGCCGGTCACCTCGTGCCCCCAGGCGACGGTCACGCCCAGCTCGGACAGCCACTCCTCCAGCAGCTCCTCGACCCGGGTCTGGGCGATGCCGAGCGTGTAGGGGTGGTCGGTGTCCATCACGGACAGGTCCAGGGGGCGGCTCGGGTCGGCGAACATGCCGTAGGGCACCGTCGGGCCCTCGGCCAGGAAGCGGTCCACGACGCCGCGCCGGTCCAGCAGTTCCAGGCTGCGGGCGTTGAGGGTGAACCCCCGGCAGTACGGCGAGCGCCGCGGCAGCCGGTCCACCACCGTGACCTCGGCCCCGGCGAGCACGAGTTCCGCCGCCAGCATCAGACCGGCCGGTCCCGCCCCGGCCACCATGACCCTCATCGAACCTCCGACGCTTCCCATGTCCCGCGCCCTCATCGGGACTCCGCGGCGCGGACCCAGCCGGCGACGGCGTCCGGCCAGGCCAGCCGGCCGGCCTCGATGTCGGCGACGATCTCCTCCAGCCAGCCGAGCTCGGCCTCCTGCACGCGGACGGCGTACTCGGCCTCCACCACGAACAGGCGCGGGACCGCGCCGGACTCCAGCACCGCGCGGTGCTCCCGGCGGATCTCCTCCAGCGACGCCCGGACCCGCTCGGCCCGCTCCCGCAGCGCGGCCACGGCACCCTCCGGCCCCAGCGCGCCGAGATAGCTGACCGCCGACAGGAACCGGGGGTACTCGTCGGCCGGACGCCGGATCAGCTCGTCCACCCAGCGCACGAACTCCCGCCGTCCCAGCGCGGTGTGCTGGTAGACGGTCCGCTCGGGCCGGGCCCCGACCCGGACCGTCTCGCGCGCCTCGATCCATCCGGCCCTCTCCAGCGCCCGTACCACGTCGTACAGGGAGCCAGTGGTCACCTTGAACGCCCGGTCCATGCCGCGTTCCCGCAGCGTGGCGGCCATGGCGTGGGGGTGCGCCGGTGACTCCAGCAGCAGGCCCAGCACCGCCAGCCCCAGCGGGTTGGAGACCTTGCGTCGAGCGCTCTCACTCAAATGCTCGCCTCCTATCACTCGGATCCGAGTATTCGGCTACGGCTCACCCCCTGTCAAGCCGGTCCCTGTCAGGCCGGACGGAGCGACCCGCCGAGGGACCGGTCGCGGGCATGGGTAAGCCCCCGGCTTGCGGCCGGGGGCGTCGATCATTGACGGACGCGGGTCACGGTGGGGTCAGCCGCAGCTCTTGCCCCAGACCTTGACCAGGGCCTGCGGCACCTGGCCGCAGAGGTTCCCGCCGGTTTCGCCCACGTACTCCCAGTCGGTGTCGGCACCGCGGCGCCACACGTGCGGGCCGTCCTGGGTCGACAGGGCGTTGCCGCGAATGCTCATGTCGGCGACCGCATAGGTGAAGACGCCGTTCGCGGTGGTGACCCTGCCGAACAGGGTGTTCTTCGGCCCGACGACCATGTTCCGCTTGGCGTTGGGGTACTGCGAGGAGACCTTCTCGAAGTACAGGTCGGGCATGGCCAGCATCGCCTCCTGGGTCACCGGGAGCTTGACGGCCTTGCCCGTCGCCTGCGGGGCCTGGGCGTTGCCGGACGGTCGGCCCCCGGACGTCGGCTTCCCGGCCGACTCGGAGGGGGTCGCCTCGGCGGACGTCGAGGCGGGCGGGGGAGTGGAGGTCGCGCCGGACCCCTTGGTGTCGCCGGAGGAGCCGCACCCGCTGAGCAGCAGGACCGGCACGGCGATCGCGGCGGCGAGCGCCGCGGCGGAGGTGGAGGTTTTCATCACGGCATATGGGATGGCGCCACCGGGCGGGCGGTTGGCCCCGCGGCCGGGAAAAATGATCTTTGTTCGACGCTGAATCAGTAACGATCATGAAACGTCCCGAACCGATCCCCCGCCGCGTCAGTCGGCCCCGCCCGGCGCGCGGGCCGGCGGCGGGTCAGACCCAGCCCTCCAGGGACTTCAGGAAGCCCTCCAGGTCGTCGCGGTGGACGCAGTGGCCCGTGTCCGGGACCACGCGGACCTCGAAGCCCCGGCCCCGCAGGTCCTCGGCCAGCGCGGGGGAGACCAGCGGGCTCGGGTCGGCCGCCTGGACCAGGGACGGCACCACCGGCTCCGCCGGGACGCGGTCGCGGAGCGGCAGCCGCACGCCGTCGGCGTCGAAGGCGGCGAAGCCCCGCAGTTCGGCCTCGACGTCGGAGGCGGCCCAGCGCGGGTTCATCCGGCGGATGTCGGCGGCGGTCATCGACTTGCACGTGCGGGCGAAGTCCGCGATGTCGGAGGCCATCGGGTTGCCGGTCAGCTTCCAGGCCGGATCGCTGTAGACCGCGCGGGCCGGGCGCAGGTCGGCGACCGCCAGCGACAGCGCCAGGCCGCCCAGCGAGTGGCCGAGCGCCACCTCCGCGCCGGCCGGCAGGGACTCCACCAGGTCGGCCGCGAACTCCTCGGGCGTGTAGGAGTCGGCGTGCGGGCTCTCCCCGTGGCCCCGCAGGTCCGGGGCCAGCACCCGGTAGCCGAGCGCGGTGAGCCGCGGAACGACGCGGTGCCATGTGCCCGCCGAGGACATCCCGCCGTGGACCAGCACCGCCAGCCTGTCGCCGGAGCCGAACCCGTGCACCTTCAGCCGCATGCGGATCCTCCTTGATTATACGTATAAGTAGATCCAGCGTCCCAGACTCCGCCGCGCGCCGCCAGAGGCGGAACGTGCCCCGTCGGCGGACCCCGCCGCGGCCCGCCGGGGAGGGCGTCGTAACCTGCCCTTGGGCACCCGCCTTCCCCGAAGGAGGCCGTCAGGTGATCGTTGAGACCGCGTACGGCGAGGTCGAGGGCGCCGGCGGGGCGTTCCTCGGGATCCCGTTCGCCCGCCCGCCCCGGTTCCGCCCGCCGCTGCCGCCCGAACCGTGGACCGGCGTCCGCCCCGCCCGCGAGTACGGGCCCGCCGTGCCGCAGCTCTACGAGGAGGAGCTGGGCACGATGCTCGGGCTCGCGGCGTTCCCCACCGACGAGCGCGACTGCCTCAACCTCAACGTCTGGACCCCCTCGACCGAGGGCGCGCGGCCGGTGATGGTGTGGCTGCCCGGCGGCGCGTTCCGCAGCGGCGCGGGCCGCGACCCGGTGTACGACGGCCGCCGCCTGGCGGTCCGCAACGACGTCGTGGTCGTCACCGTCAACTACCGCGTCGGCCCACTCGGCTTCCTCTACCTGGACGAGGAGTCCGCCAACGTCGGGCTGCTCGACCAGATCGCCGCGCTGGAGTGGGTCCGCGACAACATCGCCGGGTTCGGCGGCGACCCCGGCGACGTGACGGTGTTCGGGCAGTCGGCCGGGGCGATGAGCATCGCGACGATGCTGGCCATGCCCGCCGCGCGCGGACTGTTCCACAAGGCGATCATGCAGAGCGGCGGCGGGGAGTTCGCGCTGGCCCGCGAGCGGGCCGAGGCGGTGGCGGCCGAGTTCGGGCGGACGCTCGGCGCCCTGTCCCCGTGGGACGCGCCGGTGGAGGAGCTGCTGCGCGCCCAGGAGGAGGTCGGCGCGGCGATGCGGGCGCGCGGTGAGGGCCACGGACTGCCGTGCCTCCCGGTCGTCGACGGAACGGTCCTGCCGGTGCTCCCCCTGGAGGCGGCGCGCTCCGGAACGGTCCCCGACCTCCCGGTCATCGTCGGCGCCAACGACGACGAGGGCCGCCTGTTCACGATGGGGGGCCCGGACGCCGACGCCGTCGCCGCCCACATCGCCGAGACGATGTTCGCCGGGCCCGCCCGGCGGCTGGCCGAGGCCCTCGCCGGGCGGGGCCGCCGCGTGTGGCACTACCGCTTCGCCTGGCGGTCCACCGCGTTCGGGGGAGCGCTGGGCGCGGCGCACTCGATGGAGGTGCCGTTCGTGTTCGACAACCTCGACGCCCCCGGCGTGACGGCGCTCACCGGCCCGAACCCGCCGCAGGGACTCGCCGACCGGATGTCGGGGACCTGGGCGGCGTTCGCCCGCGACGGCGCGCCCCCGGAGCCCTGGGAGCCGTTCACCGGCCCCGACGGGCCCGTCGCGACCTTTAACTGATCGCCGGGGCCGGGGGAGCGGCCCTACCATCGGCGCCATGAACGCCGACGCCGAGGTCCGCTCCGCCCGCCCCGCCGACCTTCCGCTGCTGCCCCCGATCGAGGTGGCCGCCGACGCGGTGTTCCGGGAGCTGGACATCGTGTTCCCGCCCGGCCCGACCGTGATCGAGGAGGTGATCGCCCGGACCGGCGACGAGGTCGTGGTGGCGGGCGATCCGCCGGTCGGCTACGCCGCGACCAGGCCCCTGGACGACGGGGTCTACCTGGTGCAGATCGCCGTGCACCCCGACCACGCGCGCCGGGGGGTCGGCACCCGCATCCTGGGCGAGGTCGTGGAGCGCGCGGCCCGTGCGGGCGCGGCGGACGTGAGCCTGCTGACCTTCCGCGACGTGCCCTGGAACGGCCCCTGGTACGCCAGGCACGGCTTCGTCGAGCTGCCCGGGGACGACCTGCCGCCGGGGCTGCGCGCCCAGTGGGACGCCGAGGTCGCCGCGGGCCTGCACGACCTCGGCCCGCGCGTGGCGATGCGGCGCCCCCTTCGCTAGGCGACCGCGTTCCTCCGGCGCCTGCGGCGCCTGCGATGGGCGTACCTGACCAGGCGCAACGCCACGTACGCGAACATCAGCAGCGCGATCAGCGCCACGACCGGCGCGAGGATCGCCAGCACGCTCATCCCCAGCGACACGCTGTCCTCGACGGTGCTGACGACGGGCGCGCCGGTGCCGAGCGTCCCGGCGTTCACCGCGGGCCGGACCGACGCCTTGCCCAGGTGGACCAGCAGCGCCACCACGACGCCCGCCACCCAGCCGACCCAGGCGTGCTGCTGGAAGAACGAGGAGCTCTCCAGCCGTCCGGCGGCGTCGGTCGCGGCGAACACCGCCCCGCCGGACGCGGGGCGCACGAGCGTCTGCACCATGTCGTTGACGCTGTCCACCGCCGGGATCTTGTCGAGGACGACCTCGGCGGCCAGCAGCACCGCCAGCAGCGTGAGCACCCACCCGTTGGTGAGCCAGCCGAACTCGGCGGGCAGCGTCACCGTGTCGGTGAGGCGGTCCAGGACCCCGACGACGAGCAGCGGGATGTAGGCGTTCAGACCGGCCGCGGCCGACAGCCCGAGCCCGGTCAAACCAGCCAGCATGGTGCGGAAGCCCCCCACGGATGCGGTGTCACTGCTGGGACGTAACGTTCCCCGGCCACGTTCCCCCGGCACCTCGAACACGCGATGACCTGCGAAAAGCTCCGGCATGAACGGAGATGTAGGGCAGATCACCCGCGGCGGCGGGCGCGGCGGCGCTTAGGGTGGCTCCGGGCGTTCCACTTAAAAATCTACATCGTAAAGGTGGAACTCCGGAAGGGTCACGGGCGTCTGGTCGATCGTGGGGAGGAACGGGACACGATGACGGGGAAGTGGCCGGCACGGGTGCGCGGACGGCTCGGGGAGCGGGGACTGCCGCTGCTGGTGCTGGCCGGCCTGCTGGCGCTGATGGTCGTTCCGCTGACGGTGATGCCCGCCGCCCGGTGCGCGGTGTTCGACAGCGGCTGCCACCGCCCGTCCGCGCGGGCGCACGCCGACCCCCCGTCCCGTCCCGCCCGCCCGCTGACGCCCGTCGAGGCCGCCACGGGCGGGGCCTACGTCGCGCTCGGCGACTCCTACTCCTCCGGGGTCGGCGCGGAGGACGGCCTCGCCGACCGCAACCCGCTGGGATGTCACCGCACCTCCAGGGCGTACTACCACGCGGTCGCGAAGGCGTTCCCGTTCGCCAAGGGCACCGGGTTCTGGGCCTGCTCGGGCGCGACGACCGCCGACGTGCGCCGCGGCAAGTCCGGCGAGCCGCCCCAGCTGGACCGGCTCGGCCCCGACACCTCCCTGGTCACCATCAGCGTCGGCGGCAACGACGTCGGCTTCTCCAAGGTGCTGGCGGGCTGCGTGGTGAAGCTGCCGTGGAGCGGGTCGTGCGCGGAGCAGGGCGCGGGCATCGCGCCCCGGCTGGCGGCGCTGCGGCAGAGCCTGCCCGCCCTGCTGGACGAGATCACCCGGCGGGCGCCGCGCGCCCGGGTGGTCGTGCTGGGGTACCCGCGGGCGTTCTCCGAGGTGAACGGCGCGATGGGCGACAACATCACGGTCGAGGACCAGCGGTGGCTGAACGCCCGCGCCCGCGAGCTGAACGAGCTGATCCGGCAGGCGGTCGCGGAGGCCGACGACCGGCTGGTGACGGCGAGGGCGGCGGGCAGCGTGGAGTTCGTGGACGCCTACAGCGCGTTCGCCGGTCACGAGGCGGGCAGCGCCGACCCGTACATGAACGGGCTGGGGGTGAACCTGTCGGCGCTGGCGGCCGAGAAGAGCAGCTTCCACCCGACGGCGAAGGGCCACGAGGCGCTGGCGGCCCTGTTCGTGGAGCAGGTCAGGAAGGGGCCGGGCCGCCCGCTGAACCAGTACCGCTGACGGGTCGTCCCGGGCGGCGCGCGGCGGGTGCCCGGTCCGGGGTGAGGGAGCGCAGGCAGCGGTCGGCCTGGGCGCGGAGCGCGTCGGCGAGCTCGGGCGGCCCGCTGACCAGGGTGAAGTCGGCGTCCACCGAGGTGATCATCCAGACGAGCTCGGCGGGGGTCTCGGCGCCCACGTGCAGCAGGCAGCCGTGCCCATCCACGGCCTCCAGGGCGCCCATGCCGGGCCAGACGCGGTCGGCGACGGCGTCGGCGGGCTCGTGCAGCCGGACGGTCGCGCGGCAGGGCCAGGCCTGTTCCGACAGCTGCCGGGCCACGTAGCGCGTCACGTCCCCGCCAGGCGGTTCGCGGGGCGCGAAGCGGTGGCCGTTCGGCGTGCGGGGGCGCAGCCGGTCCACCCGGAACGTGCGCCAGTCGGCGCGGGCGACGTCCCAGGCGACCAGGTACCAGTGGCGGTTGAAGTTCACCAGGGTGTGCGGTTCGGCCTCGCGGGGCGAGGTCCCGCCGCGCCGGGCGGTGTAGTCGAACCGCAGCCGTTCGCGCCGCCGGCACGCCTCGGCGATCGTCATCAGGGTGTCGGCGTCCACCCGCGGGGCCGGTGGGGCGCCGGCCCGGACGGTCGCGGTGTGCAGGGTGTTCACCCGGTGCCGCAGCCTGGGCGGCAGCACCTGTTCCAGCTTGGTGAGCGCCCGCAGCGACATCTCCTCGATCCCGGCGACCGGCCCGCCCGCCGCCGTGCGCAGCCCGAGGACCACCGCGACGGCCTCGTCGTCGTCCAGCAGCAGCGGCGGCAGTGACGCCCCCGCCCCCAGGCGGTATCCGGCGGTGCCACGCGTCGCCTCCACCGGGTACCCCAGCTCGCGCAGCCGGTCCACGTCCCGGCGGACGGTGCGGGTGGTGACGCCGAGGCGGCCCGCGAGCTCGGCGCCGGTCCACTCGCGGCGGGTCTGCAACAGCGACAGGAGTTTGAGCAGCCGCGCGGAGGTGTCCCACATGGCTTCCAGAATGCCGCACGCTTAGGAACGGTGCTGTCCTAACCGCTTCCTAGCTTGGGGGCATGACGAGCACCACGCAGCAGATCCGTCCTTTCCGCATCGAGATCCCGCAGGCCGCCCTGGACGACCTGCACGCCCGCCTGGCCGGCGCCCGCTGGCCCGACGAGCTGCCCGGCGTCGGCTGGGACCGGGGCGTCCCGCTGGGCTACCTGAAGGAGCTGGCCGAGTACTGGCGCACCTCCTACGACTGGCGCGCGCACGAGGCCGCCCTCAACGAGCACCCGCAGTTCGTCACCGAGATCGACGGGCAGGCCCTCCACTTCCTGCACGTCCGCTCGCCCGAGCCGGACGCCCTGCCGCTGGTGCTGCTGCACGGCTGGCCGGGCACGTTCGCCGACTTCCTCGACGTGGTCGGCCCGCTGAGCGACCCCCGCGCGCACGGCGGCGACCCGGCCGACGCGTTCCACCTGGTCGTCCCGTCGCTGCCGGGCTTCGGCTTCTCCACCCCGCTGAACGGTCCCGGCATGAGCGCCGCGCGGATGGCGGGCCTGCTGGTGCGGTTGATGGAGCGGCTCGGCTACGAGCGTTACGGCGTGCAGGGCTACGACACCGGCTCCTGGGTGGCCCCCGAGATGGGAAGGCAGGCCCCCGAGCGGGTCGTCGGCGTCCACCTCAACGCGATGATCACGTTCCCGATGGGCGATGACGACACCGGGGACCTGCCCGAACGCGACCGGCGGCGCTGGGAGCGGATGCAGGACTTCAACGACGGCTACCTGCGGTGCAACTCCAAGCGCCCGCAGACGGTCGCCTACGCCCTGCACGATTCGCCGACCGGGCAGCTCGCCTGGATCGTGGAGAAGTTCAAGGAGCTGACCATGCCCGAGGACGCGCTGCCCGAGGAGACCGTCGGCCGCGACCGCGTCCTCACCGACGTGTCCCTGTACTGGTTCACCGGCACGGCGGGCCCGGCCGCGCAGGTCTACTACGAGGAGATCTCCGCCGCGGCCTGGAGCGGCGCCACCGAGGGCGGCGCCGCCGAGGACTGGGCCGACGGGGACTGGGCCGATGGCGGACAGGAGCAGGGCGGCTGGACGCCCGAGCGCGGGACGGTCCCGACCGCGGTGCTGGTGTCGGCCCACGACGTCACCGTCCGCCGCTGGGCCGAGCGCGACCACACCATCACCCGCTGGACCGAACTCGACGAGGGCGGCCACTTCCTGTCGATGGAGGAACCGGAGGCCCTGACCGAGGACGTCCGCGCGTTCTTCCGCAAGGAGCGCTGACCGGCGGGGGCGGGACGCCCGGTCCCCGAGCCGGGCGTCCCGTGCGGTCATCCGACCCGCTGCAGGGCGCGTTCGCGGCGTTCGGCGACGCTGGAGCCCGACTCGCGGCGCGCCATGCGGCGCAGCACGAGCGGCGCGACGACCAGCCCGGCCACCGCCCACAGCCCCAGCACCCCGGCGGTCTCCAGGTGCCGCCATGACCGGTCGATCTCGACGGCGACGGCCGTGTCGGGCAGCAGCGCCGAGCGCGTCCCCAGCCCGAGCCAGTAGACCGGGAACACCTGCGCGATGCCCTGCACCCAGCCCGGCAGCGACGTGATCGGGTAGAACACGCCGGAGATGGAGATCACGCCCAGGACCAGCAGCTGCACCAGCCCCTGGCTGCGGGTGCTGCTGAACAGCGACCCCAGCGCCGCGCCCGCCGGCAGCGTCGCGACCAGCCCCAGCACCAGCACCCAGCCCAGGGTGAGCCAGGACCCGGCGCCGGCCGGCCGCAGCCCGTCGATGATCAGCAGGCCGGGGATCATGAGGATCGCCAGGTCGGCCAGCAGCCCGCCGCCGACCGACACGACCTTCCCGACGAGGTAGCCGCGCATCCCGTCGGGGACCGCGCGGGCCCGCAGCAGCGTCCCGTCCTCGCGGTCGGCGGTGAGGTGCTGGCTCATGGAGACCATGCCCATCGCGATGTTCATCCCGAGGATGCTCGGCAACGCCAGCGTGCCGAGCGCCAGCCCGCTGTCCCCGAACTCCCGGTCCCGCAGGAACCACAGCGCGACCAGCATCAGCACCGGCCACAGCAGGTGGGAGGCCAGGTCCGCGCCGTTGGTGAACGACTGCCGCAGCTCGATCGTCCCGCGCGTCCAGCCCGCGCGCAGCACCGTCGCGTTCATCGGGCCGCCTCCTGTTCGCGCACCAGCGCCATGTAGGTGTCCTCCAGGGAGGCCCGCCGGACCTCCAGGTCCGCGACCGCCGCGCCGTGCTCGCGGAACAGCTCCCGCACGAACGCGGTCGACTCCCGGGTCGAGGTGGTGAACCGCCGGCCGTGCAGCGTCCAGCGCACCTCGTCCCCGCCCGCCATCCGCTCGGCCAGCTCGGCCGCCGTCCCGTCGGCGACGATCCGCCCGCCGGACAGCACCAGGATCCGGTCGGCGAGCTTCTCGGCCTCGGCCAGGTCGTGCGTGGTGAGCAGGATCGTCATGCGGTGGTCGCCGGTCAGCCGTTCCACCAGCCGGTGGAACTCCAGCCGCGCCTGCGGGTCGAGCCCGGCGGTCGGCTCGTCCAGGAACAGCAGCTCGGGGCCGCCGACCAGCCCGATCGCCACGTCCAGCCGCCGCCGCTGCCCGCCCGACAGGGTGCGGATCTTCTTGTCGGCGTGCTCGGTCAGCCCGACCGCGCGGACCAGCGAGTCGGTGTCCCAGGGGCGCCGGCTCGCCGGGGTGGCGTAGGGGGCGTAGTAGGAGCCCAGGTGCGCCAGCAGCTCCCGGACCCGCCACTTGCCGTGGTCGCGCCACGACTGGAGCACCACGCCCAGCCGGGACCGCCACCGCTCGTCGCCGTGGGCCGGATCGGCGTCCAGCACCCGGACCCGGCCCGCCGACCGTGCCCGGAACCCCTCCAGGATCTCGATCGTGGTGGTCTTGCCCGCGCCGTTGGGACCCAGCAGCGCCACGATCTCGCCGCGCCGGACCTGGAACGTCACACCGCGCAGCACGTCGTCGGCCCCGTACCGCATGCGCAGTCCGTCGACCTCGACCGCGACGGGGTCCGTCGTTGTCATCGCCTCGTCTCCGTTCGCCTCGAAAGTTGAACTCGAACGAAAGCTACGTTGCGTTTAGTCGTTCCTCAACGAAAGTCAGCCGGAAAACCCTCACTTTTGCGGCATATTCGACCGGAAATTGCAACGACCGTGTCGGCTAATGCAATCCTCTCCAGAAGGGTGTTGCAATGTTCAGTGGGTGAACGCACACTGGTCCGCGGTGACGGCGACCGGAAGGCGGCGAGGATGCCCGGAGGCAGGCTGACCCACGACGAGCGGCGGAGCATCGCCTCGGGGCTGGCCGGGGGGCTCGGCTACGCCGAGATCGCCCGGCGGCTGGGGCGTCCCACCTCCACCGTCAGCCGGGAGGTGCTGCGCAACGGCGGCCCCGGCGGCTACCGCGCCGACCACGCCCACCAGGCCACCGCCTGGCGGGCCCGCCGCCCGAGGACGCCCCCGTTCCCGGAGCCGCCCCGCGACCCCGACGGCCGCGACCCGGCGGCGGTGGACGGGTTCGTCGAGCGGTTCGCGACCCTGATGGTGCGGACCGGGCTGCCCCGCACCGCGGCCCGGATCCTGGCCTGCCTGATCAGCGTGGACGCCGGCAGCCTGACCGCCGCCGAACTGGTGGCCCGGCTGCGGGTCAGCCCGGCCTCGATCTCCAAGGGGATCGCCTACCTGGAGGGCCTGGAGATCGTGCACCGGGAACGCGACGGCCGCCGCGAACGCTACACCGTCGACGACGACGTGTGGGCCCGGACAGTGTCGGTCAGCGCCCGCACCCACACGCTGTGGGCCGACACGGCCCGGCAGGGCGTCGCCCTGTTCGGGCCGCGCACCCCCGCCGGGGGACGCCTGACGCGGATGGCGGCGTTCTTCAACCGGCTGGGCGACTACTCGTCCGCCGACCTGGCCGCCCCCGCCGCCGACGACGCGCAGACGGTCACCGCGGCCCTCGTCCTCGCCGCCCGCCCCCTGACGGCCGCCCAGATCGCCGCGGCGCTGGACTGGCCCCCCGACCGCGTGACCGCCGCGCTGGACTTCCTCGCCGGGCAGCCCCCGGCCATCACCGACCCGATCACCCTCCACCGCCCGGCACCCGACACCTACGCCCTCACCGCCGTCCCCGCCCGCCTGACCCCGCGACAGCGCGAAGCCCTCGGTGCCCTCTGACCACCACCGCGCGTCCCGTCAGGGGTGGGGGCCGTGGAGTTCGGCGCGGAACGCGGTCACCGCGTCGCCGGTGATGGTCACCGCGAGTTCGCCGCCGGGCCGGACGTCGACGCGCACGTGGACGTCGCCGGGACGTCCCATCGCGGCCCCCTGGCGGCCGGTGAACACGAGCCGTCCGTCCCGCGGCGGGACGATCCCGTGGCGCACCAGGTAGGCGCCGAGCGGGCCGTGGCCGTTGCCGGTGACCGGGTCCTCGGCGATGCCGATCGCCGGTGCGAACATCCGGGACCAGGTGAGCAGGGCGGGGTCGCCGGTGTCCCGGGTGAAGACGAAGAAGCCGTTGCTGCCGACCTCCCGGCTGAGCGCCGTCAACGCCGCCGGGTCCGGCCGGAGCGCGTCGACGGCGGCGCGCTCGCGCAGTGGCAGCAGCACCTTGGAATGGCCCGTCGAGACGATCTGGACGGGGCCGCCGTCCGCCAGGTCGCCGGTGCCCGCCCCCAGCGCCCGGAGCAGCCGGTCGACCTGTCCGCCGTCCAGCTCGGGTCCGAACCCGGCGGCCCCCTGGTGCATGCCGATCCGCACCCGGTCCCCGTCCCGGCGGACCTCCACGCGCTGGACCAGGCCGCCGCCGGTCCGCTGCCTCAGCGCGCCCGGCGGCAGCCCGTACTCGACCGTCCTCGCGAAGTGCGCCGCCACGGTGGCGTGCCCGCAGGTCGGCACCTCCGTCGTGGGGGTGAAGAACCGGACGCGCACGTCGTGGTCGCCGGCGTCGGCGGGAAGGACGAAGGCCGTCTCGGAGTTGCCGAGCTCACGCGCGATCGCGAGCATCTCGGCGTCCGACAGGCCCTCCGCTCCCAGCACCACCCCCGCCGGATTGCCCGTGAACGGGGTACGCGTGAAGGAATCGACCTGGTAGAGGACCCTTCTCATCGCAGATCCCCTTCCGCGAGGTCTTCCGCCAGCCGCACCAGGGTGCGCACGGCCGCGCCGGTGCCGCCGGTGGGGGTGTACCCGTGGGGAGCGCCCTCGTGGTAGGCCGGTCCGGCGATGTCGAGATGGGCCCAGGGGACGCCGTCGGGCACGAACTCCCCGAGGAACAGCCCGGCCACCAGCGCGCCTCCCATCCGCTCCCCGGTGTTGGCGATGTCGGCCACCGGGGAGTCCAGGCTCGCGCGCAGGTCGGTCGGGAGCGGCATCGGCCACGCCTGCTCGCCCGAGCGCGTGGCGGCGTCCACGACCCGGTCGCGCAGGGCGCCGTCGCCGGACATCACGCCGAACATGCGGTGGCCCAGCGCCATCTTCATCGCGGCGGTCAGGGTCGCCACGTCCACGACGGCGTCCGGCGCGTCCTCCACCGCGCGGACCAGGGCGTCGGCGAGCACCAGGCGGCCCTCGGCGTCGGTGTCGACCACCTCGACGGTCCTCCCGCCGTACATCCGCAGGACGTCGCCGGGCCGGGTGGCCGAGCCGGACGGCATGTTCTCGGCGAGCGCCAGCCAGCCGGTGACGTTGACCCGCAGGTCCAGCCGGGCGGCGGCCACCACGGCGGCGAACACGGCGGCGGCCCCGGCCATGTCGCGTTTCATGATCTCGTTGAAGCCGACCGGCTTCAGCGAGATGCCGCCCGAGTCGTAGGTGATGCCCTTGCCGACGAACGCGAGGGTCGTCCGCGCCGCCGGATGGGTGTGGGCGACCCGGACCAGGCGCGGCGGCGCGGCCGAGCCCTGGCCGACGCCGAGGAGACCACCGAACGAGCGCGCGGCGAGGGCCTCGTCGTCGAGGATCTCGACGTCCAGCCCGTGCTCGGCGGCGGTCCCGGCCACGACGTCCGCGAAGACCGCGGGGGTCAGGTCGTTCGCCGGGGTGTTGACCAGGTCACGGGCGCGGTTGGTCTCCTCGCCGATCACGGCGCCCCGGTGGACGCCGGCCGCCGTGTCCGCCCGGGCCTCCCCGGTCGTGAGGATCGCCAGCTCGGCGATGGGCGCCCTGCCGTCGGCGAGGGTGCGGTAGGCGGTGAAGGCGTAGGCGCCGAGCAGGGCGCCCGTGGCCACGGCCTGCGCCGTCTCCGCGGTGTCGGCGGGAAGCGCCAGGACGGCGCGTCCGGTTCCCGCCAGGGCTCGGGCGGCCACCCCGGCCGCCCGGCGTTGCGCCTCGACGGCGGGCACGTCCCCGGCGGCGTCGCCCAGGCCGACCGCCAGGACCACATCGGCCGCCAGGCCCGCCGGAGCGGGCAGCTTGACCGCCTCGCCGGCGGCGCCGGTCATGCCGAGGAGGCGGAGCGTTCCGGCCAGGCCGCCGTCGAACGCCTCGTCCACGGCGTCCGCGCCGGGGGCCGGGACCGGACCCTCGGGACCCGGCGCGACACCGACCACGACGCAGTCCACGCGCGGCGACGCCGGGATGGAGGTGGTCACGGTCAGAGCGGGCGACCCGGGGCGTCCCGTCCTCTCGCGCTTCGGTTCTCTCACAGGTCCGCTCCCGTGGTCCGGTGGGCTTCGGGACGAGGGGGGACCGCCGCGGCGGGGGCGGGCGGGGGAGGGGCCGGCTTCGCCCGGCGCGTCATGGCGACGCCCGCCAGGACGACCGCCATGCCCACGGCGATCCGGAGGCTGAAGGGCTCGTCGAGCACGAGGGCCCCGAGCCCCACCGACACCACCGGGAGCAGGTAGCCGACCGTCGCGGCGTTGGTCGCGCCCTCGTCGGCGATCACCCGGTAGGTGAGGTGGAAGGTGATCCCCGTGGCGCAGATCCCGAGCACCACGACCGCCGCCAGGCCCACCGGGTGGAAGCGGACCGGCGCCAGGCCGCCGGCCGGCAGGCTCAGGGAGGTCAGCGCGGTGGCGGCCATGAGCTGGGCGGTGGACAGCGACAGCGTCGGGTGCCCTCGTCCCACCAGGTGGCGGCCCATGTGGGCGAAGCCGACCGCGTAGCTCGCCGCCGCGACGACGATGGCGAACGCGCCCCAGCCGACCCGCACCGTCCCCTGCCACGGGGCGAGGATCAGCACGACGCCGCCGAACCCGAGCAGCAGGCCGCCCAGGCGCACCGGCCGGACGCCGCGCTCGGTGCCGATCGCGATGCCGAGCAGCAGGGACCACAGCGGCGTGGTCGCGTTGAGCACTCCGGCCAGCCCGGAGTCGACGGTCTGCTGGCCGAGGCTGTACATCGCGAAGGGCAGGGCGTTGCACCAGAAGGCGGCGACGAACAGGTGCCCCCAGACGGCGCGGCCGCGCGGCAGGCCCCGCCGTGACACCAGGCACAGGAGCAGCAGCGTGCCGGTCCCGAGCAGGCAGCGGGCGAGGGTGACCTGAACGGGGGACAGGGCCTCCAGGGCCAGCTTGATCCAGAGGAAGGTGGATCCCCACAGCAGGGCGAGAACGCCCACCCGGGCCACCGCCCACGTCCGGCCTGCGGAATCGGTCACGCCCCGGCCCCCCTCCACGTCGTCGCCCTGTCGTCGGGACACGATGCCGCGGGCTGACCGGTAAGCACAATCAAAAAGTTCTGCACCGTTGTTAAGCTCTGCTACATGCTTGATCTGAGGCGGATGCTGGTGCTGCGCGCGGTGGTCACGAGCGGTTCGGTGACGTCGGCCGCGACCCATCTCGGGTACACGCCGTCGGCGGTGAGCCAGCAGGTGGCGGCGCTGGAGCGGGAGGTGGGGACCACCCTGCTCGAACGGGTCGGCCGGGGCGTCCGGCCGACGGCGGCGGGCCGGCTGCTGGCCGAGCACACGGCGATCATCAGCCAGGACATGGCCGCGGCGGAGACGGCGCTGGCCGACCTGCGCGCCGGACGCACGGGACGGCTGGCCGTCCGCTACTTCACCTCGGTCGGCCCCACGCTGGTGGCGCCCGCGCTGGCCCGGCTCCGCCGGGAGCATCCGGGGGTGCGGGCCGACCTCGCGCTGATCGACCCCGAGGACCCGCTGCTGGAGGTCGAGCGGGGCGACGCGGACCTGGCGATCGTGGTCCGGTCGCACGCCGACACGCCCCCGGGCCTGCGCCTGGTGCACCTGCTGGACGACCCCTACCTCGCCGCGCTGCCCGCCGACCATCCGCTCGCCGCGCGCCGCGTCATCGACCTCGCCGACCTCGCGGGGGAGCCGTGGATCGGCAGCGAGCCGCCGGGGCCGTGCCTGGACGTGATCCTCGACGCCTGCGCCACGGCGGGTTTCAGCCCGAACTTCGTGGCCGGGAGCGAGGACTACGCCACCGCGCAGGGTTTCGTCGCGGCGGGCCTCGGCGTGGGCCTCCTGCCCCGCATCGCCGTGGCGGGCCGCCGCCACGCGGGCATCGTCCTGCGCAGGGTGCGGCATCCGGAGCCGGTCAGGGTGGTCCACGCCGCCGTCCGCGAGAGCGCCACGCCCCAGCCGGCCCTGCGCACCCTGCTCCAGGCCCTGGAGGAGGCGGGCGGCGCGCGGCCCCAACGCTGACGGCCCGCCGCGGTCCGCTCAGCCGCTCGTGGAGCCGACCGCGTCGGCGGACGGCGACGGCCGCTCCTCGGGGCGCTCCCGGCCGGTGAACGGCGACAGTCTCACCAGCAGGTCGAGCAGGAGCGGGCCGAGTGCCAGGCTGAACAGCACGTCGGTCAGCCAGTGGTCGTCGGCCAGCACGAGCGCCACGGCCGCCAGCACGCCCGACGCCAGCGCGAGGGCGCGGCGGCGGCGCGGCGGCAGGCGCCGGGCCGCCGCGGGCAGGGCGAGCGCGAGCAGTTCGAGGATCACCCAGACGAGCAGGATCGCGTTGAGGGTGTGCCCGGACGGGTACGCGTTGCCCTGCGCGAAGATCACGTCGGTGTCCCCGAACGGGAACGTCCGGGGGATCTGTGCCTTCAGCGTGACCTGGAGGTAGGACAGCACCACGATGATCAGTGCGGCCGCCAGCGGGGGACGCGGCGACCGCCGCCGGATCGCGGCGACGACCGCCAGCGGCACGATGGCCTGCAACAGCACGCCGCGCTGCCCGAGCTGCGTGACCGCGTTGGCCATCTCCCACCACACGCCGCGCACATGGCGGGCGCACAGCCGGTGGAGGGCGAAGTCCAGCTCCCGGAGCGGGCCGTCGGCCAGCACGTCCACGGTGACGAGCGCCATGGCCGCGACGAGGAGGCCGTACCCGACCACCACGCCTCGCCGCAGCCCCATGCCCGAGGCGTACCCGTGCGATCTACCTCTTATCCCCCTGTGTCACGACATGGGTCTCATTGCTTCTTCATGGCGCTTGATGGTGAAGGGGCGTGATGCGTGTAGCGTGCGCCGGCGTGATGATCTTCTCTGAACGGGTGGCCGCGTTGCGGACGGCGGCGCAGGACGGCGATGGCGAGGCCGCCCGGGAGTACGGACGGTTGCTGGGCCTGCTTCCGAGTGTGGTCGTGGGGGAGGAGGAACCGGTCTGGTCGGGCGAGCCGTGGTTGCGCGCCGCGGTCGCCGCCCGTCCCGGTGACGCGCTGGCCCGCACGCTGCTGGGCAGCCTGCTGGTCACGCAGGTCGCGGAGTGGCGGAACATCATCGAGATCGCTCCGGACGTCGACGTGGCCGCGATCGAAGCCGCGAACGCGCGTCGACGGGAGGAGGCCGTGGAGCTGCTCGGCGGCGTCCTGCGCGACGACCCCGAAGCGCCCACGCCCAAGGCGTGCCTGGCCGCGCTCGCCGAAGTGTCCGGCGGGGGCGACTACCCGGAGGAGGAGAGCGGGGTTTTCCCTTACGACTACCACCGGGTCCGGACGGAGCTGTGGAGCGGCTCGGTGTGCACCACGGTCCAACTGGTCGTCACCGATCCCGACGAGCTGCGCTGGGCCTGCGACTCATGGCTGGACCACGAGGTCCTGGCCGGTGCACTCACCCTTACCTCCTATTCCCGAGGCGAGAGGATCGGCACTGCGGCCCTGCCGGAAGGCCCTACCGGGACCGTCGACTGGGAGGCGGTGACGATCCCGCCGTTGCCGGGCGTGCCGCTGCCGCCGGGGCACCCGGCCCCGCACTGGCGCGCCTACTACGGTTTCACCATGGAGGTCGGGTGAGCGGTGAGACCTTCCTCCCTTCGGGCGGAGTGGAGTTCGCGGTCCCGTGATCCGCGCGGATTCGGTGCCCGCCCGGCCGGGGGCGTCCGTCGGGGACGCCGTCGGATCTCCCCCGCAGGCCCGGGGTCAGGCGTGGGACAGGGCGAACGCGGCGAGGAAGCCGACCATGGTGATCAGGCCCGTCAGCAGGTGCGCGTCCTCGAACGCCTCGGGGATCATCGTGTCGGCGATCATGGTGAGGATCGCGCCGCCGGCCAGTGCGGTGACGGCGGCCAGCACGCTCGCGGGGGCGTCGCCGAGCGCGGCGTAGCCGACCACCGACGCTGCGGCGCTGATCAGCGCGATGCCGCTCCACAGCCCGAACACGTACCGGCGGCCGCGTCCGGAGCGCCGCATCCCCGCGGCGCTGGACAGGCCCTCGGGCACGTTGCTGATGAACACCGCGGCCACCGTGACGGCGCTCACCGTGCCGCCGCCCAGCAGGCTGACGCCGATCACCATCGACTCCGGCACCCCGTCCAGCAGCGCGCCCAGCGCGATCGCCGTGCCCGACCCCGGCCGCTCCCCCTCGGAGCTCTGCTGCCCGCCCGAGCGCTTGCGGTGCCGCGCTCCGCGCCGGGCGAGCAGCATGTTGGCCCCGGCGTAGACGACCGCGCCGGTCACCGCCCCGATCACGGTCGGCGTCAGGCCGCCGCGCTCGTTCGCCTCGGCGATCAGCTCGAACGACACCGCCGACAGCAGCACGCCGCTGCCGAAGGCCATCACCCCGGCCACCACCCGCGCCGGGATCCGCACCAGGTAGCCGACCAGCGCCCCCAGCACCAGCGCCGAACCGGCCAGCAACCCCCAGCCCGCGGCCTGCACCACCTCCGGCACGACCCGTCCCCTCCCCGCCCGGCCGGTGCGCCGTCGGCGTCCGGCGCACCGTGGTCCGTCCGGTGTGCGGCTACCCCGCGGGCCACCTCCGAAACGGCCGCCCCGGAGCTCTCAGTGGTCGCCGGTGATGGTGTTCAGGCGGGCGACCGCGTCGGCGAACTCCTCGATCATGTCGTGGACGACGCGGCGGGCCGGCCGCACCGCGTTCATCTGGCCCACCACCTGGCCCACGAAGTAGTTGGCCAGCTCGCGGGCTCCGGGGTTGCCCGTCTCGGCGACCTTGTTGATCTGGCGCATCGCGCCCTCGGCGATGATCATCTGGAGGGGCATGCCGAGCGCGCCGGGGCTGTCCGGGCCCTCCCACTCGTCGGTCCAGGCGGAGCGGAGCTGACGGGCGGGCTTGCCCGTGCGGGACCGGGAACGGACCGTGTCCCGGGACGTCGCGGCCAGCATCTTCGCCTTGACCGGGAGCGGGGTCTCGGCCTCCTCGGTGGTCAGCCAGACCGAGCCGCACCACACGCCGGACGCGCCGAGGGCCATCGCGGCGGCCATCTGGCGGCCCGTCGCGATGCCCCCGGCCGCCAGGACCGGGAGCGGGGCGACCTCGTCCACCACCTCGGGGACCAGGACCATCGTGGAGATCTCGCCGGTGTGGCCGCCGGCCTCGCCGCCCTGCGCGACGATCAGGTCCACCCCGGCGGCCGCCTGGCGGCGGGCGTGCTCGGCCGTGCCCACCAGGGCCGCGACCGGGACGCCGCTCTCCTTCGCCCGGTCCACCATGAGCGGCGGCGGGGTGCCCAGCGCGCTGGCGATCAGGCGGATCGGGTGGGCGAGCGACACCTCGATCAGCTCGGCCGCGCCCTCCCTGGTGACCTGCGTGCCGCCGCGCGAGTGGCCCTTCCTCGCCTTCTCGAAGTCGGGGAGCGGCACCCCGTACCTCTCGAAGAGCCCGAACAGGAACTCCCAGTGCTCCTGCGGAACGGCCGCCAGCATCGTCTCCAGCCCGCCCTCGCCGCGCCCGGCCCGTTCGGCGGACTCGTCGATCTTCGCGGGGACCAGCACGTCGACGCCGTAGGGGCGGCCCGCGACGTGCGCGTCGATCCAGCGCAGCTCCTCCTCCAGGCGGTCGGGCGTGTAGGCGACGGCGCCCAGCACGCCCATCCCGCCCGCGTTGGTGACGGCCGCGACCACGTCCCGGCAGTGGCTGAAGGCGAACAGCGGGAACTCGATCCCGAACGTCTCGCAGACCTCGGTGCGCATGCCCCGACGCTAGAGGACCGAATGCCGTTCGGTCCAGGGCCGGAACCGATCGGTCGCCTCCAGCAGCCGCCGGAGCGTCCCCGGCTCGTCGAAGGCGTGCCCGGCGTCCGGGACGATGTGCAGCTCCGGGTCCGGCCAGGCCCGGTGCAGCAGCCACGCGGCGTCCGGCGGGGTCAGCATGTCGTAGCGCCCGTTCACGATCACACCGGGGATGCCGCGCAGGCGGGGGGCGTCCCGCAGAAGCTGGCCGGGCTCCAGGAAGCACCCGTTGCCGAAGTAGCGGTTCTCCAGGCGCGCCACCGCGACCGCCGCCCGCTCCTCCTCGTCCTCCCCGGGCGGGGGCAGCAGCGTCGCGGTCGTGTTCTCCCAGCGCGTCCATGCCAGCGCCGCCGGAACGTGCACCGCCGGGTCCGGGTCGGCGAGGCGGCGCGCGTAGGCGGCCAGGTAGTCGCCGCGCTCGTCCTCGGGGATGTGGTCCCGGAACCTCTCCCACGCGTCGGGGAACAGCCGCGACACCCCGCCCTCGGCGAAGCACCACGGCTCGTCCGAGGGCAGCGCCAGGTACACGCCGCGCAGCACGATCTCCGTCACTCGCCCGGGATGCGCCTGCGAGTAGGCGAGCGCGAGCGTGCTGCCCCACGACCCGCCGAACACCATCCACCGGTCCACGCCCAGGTGCTCGCGCAGCTTCTCCATGTCCGCGACCAGGTTCGCCGTGGTGTTCGCGGACAGGTCGATGTCGGGCTCGGCGGCGTGCGGCAGGGAACGTCCGCAGTTGCGCTGGTCGAACAGCACGATCCGGTAGGCGTCGGGGTCGAACAGCCGCCGGTGGTCGGGCGAGCATCCGCTGCCCGGTCCGCCGTGCAGGAACACCACCGGCTTGCCGCCGGGGTTCCCGCAGACCTCCCAGTAGATCTCGTTGCCGTCCCCGACGTCGAGCATGCCCGACTCGTGCGGCTCGACCGGCGGGTACAGCTCCTTGGCTTCCATGGCCCCCAGTCTCACGCACCGGGGGCGCGCGCGGGCCCGCCGGTCAGGACGCGGGGCGGAACAGTACGTACGACTCGCCCTCGGCCGGGTGCTCGAACGCCGCCCTCAGCGGCAGCCCCTCGCGCAGGGACGCGGGGTCCACCCCGTCCAGCCGCGCGTGCAGCCACGGCCCCTCCGGCAGCTCCACCAGCGCCAGGTACGCCGGAGGCGGAACGGCCCCGTCCTCGCGCGGCTTGGCGTGCGTGACCGTCCACGCCACCAGCGTCGCCGTCCCCGACGCCCGCGCCCACTCCAGCCCGGTGGAGCCGCACCCGGGACAGTCGCCCTGGTCGGGCGCGAACCAGCGGTCGCACGGGACGCACCGCCGGACCACCAGCCGGTCGGCGGCGGCGCCGTCGAAGAACGGGTCGGTGCGGCCGTCGCGGCGCAGGATGCCGATGTCCACCGTCAGGTCCCCTTCGCGTGCGGGCTGAGGATCAGCGTGGAGTGGTGGTCGAGGATGCCGCCGTTGCCGCTGACCAGGATCAGGTCGTTGCGGTCCGCCTGGCGTTCGCCGCCCTGGCCGCGTCCCTGGATGACGGCCTCCGACAGCGGCGTCATGCCCCACATGTAGTAGCCGGACAGCTGGCCGCCGCCGGTGTTGGTGGGCAGCGACCCGCCGGGGCCGAGCGCGCCGGACGCGGCGAACGCGCCGCCCTCGCCCTTGCCGCAGAAGCCGTAGTCCTCCAGCGACACCAGCACCGTGTAGGTGTAGCAGTCGTACAGCTGGCAGACGTCGATGTCGTCGGGCGTGACCCCGGCCATCTTCATCGCGACCGGGCCGGACGTCGCCGCGCCGGTCCGCAGCCCGAACTCGCTGCCCCGCTCCCTGCGGTGCCCCGGATGCCCCTGGCCCCAGCCCCACAGGTGCACCGGCGGCTGCGCCAGGTCCCGCGCCCGGTCCGCGCCGGTGACGACGACCGCGATCGCGCCGTTGGACACCAGGCAGCAGTCCAGCAGGTGCAGCGGCTCGGCGACCCAGCGCGAGTTCTGGTGGTCCTCGACCGTGATCGGGTCGCGCATCTGCGCCAGCGGGTTCATCGCGGCCCACCGCCGCGTGCTGACGGCGATCGCGCCGAGCTGCTCGCTGGTGGTGCCGTACCGCTCCATGTGCCGCCGCGCGGCCAGGGCGTAGAACGCGTTCACGCTGCGGAACCCCAGCGCCGCCGTCATCCCGCCGAACCCGTACCACTCGGGGGCGTCCCGGTGGTACGCCGACCCGGCCGACTGCCTCGGCTTCAGCGGCGCGTCGGCGAACACGCACGCCACCGTCGTCGCCGCGCCGCTCAGCACCGACATCGCCGCGTACGCCACCATCGCCCCGGCGGTCGCGCCGAACGCGTTCATCTGCGTCAGCAGCCGCAGGTCGCGCAGGCCGAGGGAGTCGGCCAGCTCGATGCCGGGGGAGCCGCCCATGCCGTGGCTGACCAGCAGGCCGTCCAGGTCCGGCAGGGACAGGCCCGCGTCGGCGACCGCGCGCCGCACCGCGTCGGCCGCCAGCCGACGCGGGCTGCGCCCGTACACCCGGCCGAGCTCGGTCATGCCGAGCCCGACGATGCTCGCGCCCTCACCCATGGATCACCGCCGAAGCCTCCTCGCGGGACGGATACCCCGGCACGCTACCGAATGTCGTTCGGTCAACTCCAGGGTGACAATGGTCACCGGCCGCGGAACGCCCGCCGGTACGCCTGCGGCGAGGTCCCCACCCGCCGCGCGAAGTGCGCCCGCAGCGTCACCGCCGCGCCGAACCCCGACTCGGCGGCGACCCGCTCGACCGGCAGGTCGGTGCTCTCCAGCAGGTGCTGGGCGCGGTGGATGCGGGCGTTCAGCAGCCACTGCAACGGGCTGGTGCCGGTCTGCTCGCGGAAGCGCCGGGTCAGCGTCCGCACGCTCAGCGCCGCCCGGCGCGCGATGTCCTCCAGCGTCAGCGGCCGGTGCAGGTTCTCCTCCAGCCACGCCAGGACCGGCTGCAACGCCACCCCCTCGTCCCGGGGGTCGGGATGCCGGATGAACTGCGCCTGCCCCCCGTCGCGCTGCAACGGCGTCACCATGAACCGCGCCACCTGCCCCGCGACGGCCGACCCGTGGTCGCGGCGCACCAGGTGCAGGCACAGGTCCACGCCCGCCGCGACCCCGGCCGAGGTCAGCAGCGCGCCGTCGTCCACGAACAGCACCGACGGATCGACCTCGACCCTCGGGTACCGCTCGGCCAGCAGCCGCGCGTACATCCAGTGCGTGGTGGCGCGCCGCCCGTCCAGCAGCCCGGTCGCGGCCAGCGCGAACGCCCCCACGCAGATCGACGCGATCCGCGCGCCCCGGTCGGCGGCGGCGCGCAGCGCCTCCAGCACCTCGGCGGGCGGCCCGGCGCGCGGGTCCTCCACGCCGGGCAGCACGACCGTGTCGGCGGCGGCGACGGCGTCCAGGTCCCAGGGCGTCTCCACCCGCATCTTCCCGAACAGCGACGAGGACACCACCGCGCCGCCGGGCGCGCACACCCGCGTCTCGTACAGCGGCGCGCCCGGCCCCTGGTACGCCGCGCCGAACACCTGGCACGGCGTCGCCATGTCGAACGGCACCACCCCGTCGAGGGCGAGAACGGCCACGGTGTGCATGGCCGGAATATAGCGCACCTCGGCCTTCGGGCCACTGGTGGCGGCACGGCGGCGGGCCGACCATCGTGTGCATGACCGATCACTTCGCCGAATTCGCGTTCCCCGACACCGACCTGGCCCGCCGCGCCTACGCCCACGCCTACGAGGAGGTGAGCGAGGCCCTCGCCCACCACAGCGTCCGCAGCTACCTGTTCGGCCGCGCGGCGGGCGAGGGGATGGGCCTGAAGGCGGGCTCCGACTACGACGACGAACTGCTGTTCCTGGCCTGTCTCCTGCATGACATGGGGCTGAACGAGCGGGGCAACGGCGACCAGCGCTTCGAGGTGGACGGCGCCGACGCGGCCGTGTCGTTCCTCGAAGGGCAGGGCGTGCCCGCCGACCGCGTCCGGGTCGTCTGGGAGGCCATCGCGCTGCACACCAGCGTGGGCATCGCCCACCGGATGCGCCCGGAGATCGCCCTCACGCACACCGGCGCCGGGATCGACGTGGTCGCGCTCGGCGCGGAGAACCTCCCCGAGGGGCTGGCCGACCGGGTGCACGCCGCCTTCCCCCGGCTGGAGCTGGCCGACGACCTGTCCGGCACGATCGTCGCCCAGGCCGCCGCCAACCCGCGCAAGGCCCCGGTGGGCACCTTCCCCAGCGAGCTGCTGCGCCAGTTCCACCCCGAGATCCCGATGCCCCGCTGGGAGGAGATGACCGGCAACGCCTGGCCGGGCGTCGCCTGAGGGCGCGTCCGCCGCGACCGTCCGGGTGGGGCCCCGCCGGGGAGCCCCACCCGTTCCCGTCAGGAGGCCAGCACCGCCTGGAGGAAGTCGCGGGTGCGCCGCTCGCGCGGCTCGCCGAAGATCTGATCCGGCGGGCCCTCCTCCACGATCTGGCCCTGGTCGAACATCAGCACCCGGTCGGAGATGTCGCGGGCGAAGCGCATCTCGTGCGTCACGCACAGCAGCGTCAGGTCGCTCTGCCGGGCGATGTCGCGCAGCAGGTCCTGCACGCCCACCACCAGCTCGGGGTCGAGCGCGGAGGTGACCTCGTCCAGCAGCAGCACCTTCGGCCGCATCGCCAGCGCGCGGGCGATCGCCACGCGCTGCTGCTGGCCGCCCGACAGTTGCGACGGGTGCGCCTCGATCTTGTCGGCGAGCCCCACCATGTCCAGCAGCCCGCGGGCGCGCTCGACGGCCTCGTCCCGGGACAGCCCCAGCACGTGCACCGGGCCCTCGGTGAGGTTGCGCAGCACGTTCATGTTGGGGAACAGGTTGAACTGCTGGAACACCATGCCGATCTGCTTGCGCATCTCGTGCAGGTGCCTCTCGTTGGCCGGGACGAGCCGCCCGCCGCGCTCCATGTGCGACAGCGGCCGCTCGCCGACCCGGATGATCCCGCCGTCGACCCGTTCCAGGGTCATCAGCAGCCGCAGGATCGTGGTCTTGCCCGACCCGGACGGCCCGATCAGCGTGACGCGCTCGCCGGGCGCGACGGTGAAGTCGAGCTCGCGCAGCACGACGTTGCCGCCGAACCGCTTGACCACCTTCTCGAACCGGATGCCGGGCGCCTCGCCGTGCGGCAGCGGGTCGGCGGCGCCCTTCGCGAGCGGGACGCCGGGGACGTCGTCCTCGGGTGCGGGGACTGCGGGAGTGGTGTCAGTAGGTGGCATAGCGCCTCTCCAGGCGACGGACGAGCAGGGAGGACAGCACGCTGACCGCGATGAACAGCACGCCGACGATCGTGATCGGCTCCAGGAACTGGAGCGTCCTGGAGCCGGTCTGGTAGGCGGCCCCGAGCAGTTCCACGACGTTGACGGCCAGCAGCAGCGGCGAGTCCTTGAACATGGCGATGAGGTAGTTGCCGAGCGTGGGCACCACCCTGCGGACGGCCTGCGGCAGCACCACCCCGAGCCACACGCGGCGGCGCGGCAGGTTGAGGGCGGTGGCCGCCTCCCACTGGCCGCGCGGCACGTCGTCGATGCCCGCCCGGTACACCTCGGCGGTGTAGGTGGAGTAGTGCAGGCCCAGGCCGATGATCCCGGCGGTGAGGGGCCCGAGCGTCAGGCCCCACGACGGCAGCACGTAGAAGACGAAGAACAGCTGCACCAGCAGGGGGGTGCTGCGGATGAACTCCGCCGCCCAGCGGACCGTCCCGTTGACCAGGCGGCTGGGGGTGCGTTGCAGCAGCGTCCAGGCCAGGCCCAGCACCAGCGCGATGGCGTAGCCGAGCAGGGTGGCGACGACGGTGACGCGCAGGCCGTTGAGCAGGTCGGGGAGGATCTCCCCGGTGTAGTTCCAGTCCCAGGTCATCGGGGCGCGCCTCCCGCCGGGGCGGGGACCTCGCGGAGCGCGCCGCGGCGTGGCCGGCGGCCCAGCATCCGTTCGGTGCGGTGCTCCAGCAGCCGGACGAGGCGTTGCAGCACCTGCGCGATCACGAAGTACACCACCAGGACGAGCGCGTAGGTCGCCGCCGTCTCACCGGTGTTGGCCTGGATCTGCTGGGCGCGGAACGTCAGGTCGGCGATCGTCACCAGCGACACCACGGCCGTGGCCTTCATCAGCTCGATGAGCAGGTTCCCGAACGGCGGCAGCATCAGCGCCACCGCCTGCGGCAGGATCACCCGGCGCATCCGCTGGGCGGGCCGCAGGTTCAGCGCGACCGCCGCCTCGTACTGCGCCTTCGGCACGGCGTTGATCGAGCCGCGCACCACCTCGGCGCCGTAGGCCCCGTAGTTGAGGCCGAGCGCCAGCACGGCGGCGGCCATCGGGGTGAACCGCAGGCCGACCAGCGGCAGCGAGTAGAACAGCCAGTACATCAGCACCAGCGCCGCCGCGCCCCGGAAGAACTCCACGTAGAGGCGGTTGACCGCGCGCATCCACACCGCCCGCGCGGCGCCCGCCACGCCGAACGCCAGCGCCAGCACCAGCGCGAGCACCGCGCCGAGGACGGTGATCTGCACGGTGATCCACGCGCCCTGGAGCAACTGGGGGTGGCTGTCGAGGACTTCGGACACGGCGGATCAGCCCTGGCAGAACTTGGCGGCGGTGTCGCCCGGGCCGGGCAGGTCGGCCTCGGTGAACCCGAACGGGCGCAGCACCGGCAGCAGCCGCCTGCCGGTCTTCAGCTCGGTGAGCTTGTCGTTGAACGCCTTGAGCAGGTCGGCGTCGGCCTTGCGGAACGCGAACGCGCCCGCCCCGAACCGCTCCTTCCCGTCGATCACCGGCGTGAAGGGGTCGGTCACCTCGAACGGCTCGCCCTGGTGCTTGGACAGCAGGTCGGCCAGGGAGATGCGGGTGAGGGAGAGGGCGTCGATGCGACCGGCCTTGAGGCCCTCGAACGCGTTGGGGGCGCTGTCGAAGGTCTTGACGTTGTCCTTCCTCACCCCGAGCTTCGCGGCGTAGTCACCCTCCACCGCACCGGTCAGGACGCCGATCCGGGCGTTCGCCCGCGCGGCGTCCTCGAACTTGCGGATCTTCTTGGGATTGCCCCTCGGCACGAGGAACGCGCTCTTGGCGACGTACTCGGGGTCGGAGAACGCGACCGCGCCGCACCGCTCCGGCGTGATGAACATCCCGGCGGAGATGACGTCGAACCGCTTGGCCTGCAGGCCGCCGATCAGGCCGCCGAACGCGACCTGCACGCCCTCGACGGTGGGGATGCCGAGTTCCTTGAAGACGACGCGGGCCAGCTCGGGGGCCTCGCCGGTCAGCTTGCCGTCCTTGTCGGTGAAGCCGTAGGGGGCCTCGTTGGCGAACCCGACACGGATCCTCCCCTCCTGGCGGGCCCGCGCCAGGGTGCCGCCGCCCCGGCGTTCGGCCTGCGGGTCGGTGGTGGAACATCCGGCGGCGGCGAGGGGGACGGCCGCGCCCAGCATCGCGGCGGTGCGCAGGAAGTCGCGTCTGGAAGAGGTCATGGGAGCTCCCGGGGTGGGGTGGGGGGTGGGGTGCGCGGCGCCGCGTCCGCCGGGGAGGGCCCCGGCGGACGCGGCGCCGGACATGGAGGGGGACGGCTAGGCGACGGGGGTGAAGTCGCGGGCGCCGATGAACGAGGGGCGGGGCGCGGGGGCGGAGAACGGCTCGACGCAGGTGTTCTCCACGCTGTTGAAGACGATGAAGACGTTGGAGCGCGGGAACGGGGTGATGTTGCCGTTGGAGCCGTGCATGCAGTTGCAGTCGAACATCGTCGCCGAGCCCGCCGGGCCGGTGAACAGCTCGATGCCGTGCTTGTCGGCCAGGATCGACAGGCTGCCCGGGTCCGGGGTGCCGATCTCCTGGCCCTTCAGCGACTCCTTGTAGTGGTCGGAGGGCGTCTCACCGACGCACGACACGAACGTCCGGTGCGACCCCGGCATGATCATCAGTCCGCCGTTGTGCGCGAAGTTCTCGGTGAGGGCGATCGAGATGCTGACCGCGCGCATCCGCGGCATCCCGTCCTCGGCGTGCCAGGTCTCGAAGTCGGAGTGCCAGTAGAAGTCCTTGCCCTTGAACCCGGGCTTGTAGTTGACCCGGCTCTGGTGGACGTAGACGTCCGAGCCGAGGATCTGCCGGGCCCGGCCCACCACGCGCGGGTCGCGCACCAGGTTCGCGAACACCTCGCTGATGCGGTGCACCTCGAAGATGGAGCGGACCTCGTCCGAGCCGCGCTCGGTGACGGTGCGCTCGTCGGCCAGGATCTTCGGGTCCGACGACAGGCGGCGCAGCTCGGCGCGGTACAGCTCCACCTCCTCGGGGTCGAGGAGCCGGTCGACCGTGAGGTAGCCGTTGGCGTCGTAGGACTCCAGCGTCCCGGCGTCGATCGGGCCGTCGCCGGCCGAGCCGTACACCACCGGGTCCACGCGGTACAGCAGCGCCGCCTCGGCGGCCTTGCGGGTGGGGTAGGCGTCGTCGACGGAGGGATGGGACTCGATGATGCTCACGCGTTCTCCTGGTCGTTCTCCGGCTCGGTCAGCAGGGGGTAGACACCGTTCTCGTCGTGGACCTCACGGCCGGTGCACGGCGGGTTGAAGACGCAGACGGTGCGCACGTCGGTGTGGGCGCGCAGGACGTGGTGCTCGTGGCCGTCGAGCAGGTACATCACGCCGGGTTCGATGCGGTGCTTCTCGCCGGTCTCCTCGTTGACGAGCTCGCCCTCGCCCTCGATGCAGTAGACGGCCTCGATGTGGTTCGCGTACCACATCCGCGTCTCGGTCCCGGCGTACAGGACCGTGTCGTGCAGGGAGAAGCCGACCCTCTCCCTCGCCAGCACCAGGCGGCGGCTGCGCCAGGTCTCCGCCCGGACGTCGCGGTCGGTGCCGACGATCTCGTTCAGCGAACGGACGATCATTGGGGTGCTCCTCTCAGGCGGGGACCCGGTCGCGGGTGACGGCGCTCACCGACTCGGCGATGATCTCCAGCCCCCGGCCCAGGTCGGCCTCGTCGGTGGTCAGCGGCGGCAGCAGCTTGACGACCTCGCCCTCGGGGCCGGAGGTCTCCATCAGCAGGCCGCGCTCGAACGCCTCCGCGCACACCCGCGGGGCCAGCTCGGCGTCCTTCATGACCAGGCCCCAGGCCAGACCGCGGCCCCGGACGGTCTCCACGACGTCGGCGTTCAGCAGGGCGATCTCGTTCAGGCCGCGCTCGACCAGGTCGCCCTTGGCGAGGGTCCGCCCGGTCAGCCCCTCGTCGGTCCAGTACTCCTCCAGCGCGCCGGTGGCGGTGACGAACGCCGGGTTGAAGCCGCGGAAGGTGCCGTTGTGCTCACCGGGCTCCCACACGTCCAGGCCGCGCCGGAACAGCGTGACCGCGAACGGCAGGCCGTAGCCGCTCAGCGACTTCGACAGGCACACGATGTCGGGCGTGATCCCGGCCTGCTCGAAGCTGAAGAACGCGCCGGTCCGGCCGCAGCCCATCTGCACGTCGTCGACGATCAGCAGCATGTCGTGCCGCTTGCACAGGTCGGCCAGGCCGCGCAGCCAGTCGGCGCTGGCGGCGTTGATGCCGCCCTCGCCCTGCACCGTCTCCACGATCACGGCGGCGGGCTTGTCCAGGCCCGAGCCGCTGTCGGCCAGCATCGTCTCGAACAGCAGGAAGTCGGGGGTGCGGCCGTCCAGGTAGTTGTCGTAGGGCATCGCCACGCCGTGGCCCAGCGGCACGCCCGCGCCGGTGCGCTTCATCGAGTTGCCGGTGACCGCCAGCGCGCCCAGCGTCATGCCGTGGAAGGCGTTGGTGAAGCTGACGACCGTCTCCCGGCCGGTGTACTTGCGGGCCAGCTTCAGCGCCGCCTCGACCGAGTGGTTGCCCGCCGGGCCGGGGAACTGGACCTTGTAGTCCAGGCCGCGCGGCCGGAGCACGACCTCCTCGAAACGTTCCAGGAAAGTGCGTTTGGCGGCGGTGTACATGTCAAGGCTGTGCACGATGTTGTCGGCCGCCAGATAATCCATGAGCCGCTGTTTCAGCAGCGGGTTGTTGTGCCCGTAGTTGAGGGTCCCGGCACCGGCGAAGAAATCCAGATAGGTGCGGCCGTTCTCGTCGGTGATGTGGCTTCCCCGGGCGGTGGTGAAGACCGTGGGCCAGCCGCGGCAGTAGCCGCGTACTTCGGATTCCAGGCGTTCGAAAGTGTTCATGCCGTACCTCCGGAGGGTGATGGACGGAAAATGAGGAGAGGGGGCTCGCGGTGGCTTCAGCGGACGGGCAGCGGGCCGATCCGGAACAGCACCTCGGGCTCGTGGTCGCCCGCCAGGTGCTCGCGCCCGAACAGCCGCGTCCGGGTCAGCCCGCAGCCGTGGTCACGGGCGAACGAGGAGAACATCGCGGCCGAGGGGGCGTTGTCGGGGGTGACGGTGGCCTCCACCCAGCGGATCCCCTGACCGCGCGTCCGGGCGGCCAGTTCGTCCAGCATGCGGCGGGCCAGGCCGCGTCCGCGATGGCTCGCGTCCACGGCGACCTGCCAGATGAACAGCGTGTCGGGAACGTCGGGCCGCCGGTAGCCGGTGACGAAGCCGCAGGGGCGCCCGCCGTCGTCGGCGACCACCGAGGTGTCGGCGAAGTCGCGGCACCAGAGCGTGTAGCTGTAGGGGGAGTTGACGTCCAGGACCTTGGAGTCCCGCGCCATCCGCCACAGTTCCGGGCCGTCCGAGAGGGACGGCTCCCGTAGGCGCACGTCGGCGGAACGGCCCGTGGGTATGTCCGTTTCGAGCGGTTGCACTGCCATGTGCAGGCAACTTAGCGAATGCCAACGGTGCGGCGTTACCGATTGTTATCTTGTGGATGTTTGGGCGCGGCCACGGCGGGTATAACGGGTCGCTTGCAAATTTTTGGAACGTTTTATCGGCGGGGAAACGCGCCGACGCTCCGCCGTTCCCGTCGCTGACCGGCGAAGACTCCGGCAATGGCGCGAATGGTTCCAGGCGGCGATCCCGGGGCCGACTTTAACGCCGCTCTCGTGTTACGGCGGTGTTTCTTGATCTCATTTCTGTGAGGTGAATCACGCGATCTTGGTGTCATCCTCACGCCGCGTGCGGGCGTCGTGGCGCCTTCGCCGAGGTCGGGGCATGGGAAAGGGGCCCCGCGCCGCCCGGCGCGAAGCCCCTGGGAAGGGGACCGGGTCAGCCGTTCTTGGCGAACCGGTCGGTGGCCTCGATCAGATGGTGCAGAATGCCCGGCTCGTCGTAGGCGTGCCCCGCGTCGTCCACCAGGTGGAACTCCGCCTCCGGCCACGCCCGGTGCAGGTCCCACGCCGTCGCGGGCGGCGTGCACACGTCGTAGCGGCCCTGCACGATCACCGCCGGGATGCGCCGGATCCGCTCGACGTCGCGCAGCAGCTGCTCGTCCTCGAACCAGCCCTCGTGGGTGAAGTAGTGGTTCTCGATCCGCGCGAACGCCACCGCGTAGTCGGGGTCGCCGTAGGAGTCGACCCGCTCCGGCCGGGGCCGCAGCGAGATCGCGCCGCCCTCCCACTGCGCCCACGCCCGCGCCGCCGCGACCCGCGTCTCGCGGTCGGGGGAGTTCAGCCGCTCGGCGAACGCCGCGATCAGGTCCTCGCGCTCGTCCTCGGGGATCGGCGCGACGTACTTCTCCCACAGGTCGGGGAACAGCAGCGAGGCGCCCTCCTGGTAGAACCAGTACAGCTCGAACGGCCGCAGCATGAAGATCCCGCGCAGCACCAGCTCGCTCACCCGGTCCGGGTGCGCCTGCGCGTAGGCCAGCGCCAGCGCGCTGCCCCACGACCCGCCGAACACCTGCCAGCGTTCGACGCCCAGGTGCTCGCGCAGCTTCTCCATGTCGGCGACCAGGTGCCAGGTGGTGTTGTCGTCCAGCGCCACGTCCGGGTCGCTGGCGTGCGGCAGGGAACGCCCGCAGTTGCGCTGGTCGAACAGCACGATCCGGTAGGCGTCGGGGTCGAACAGCCGCCGGTGGTCGGGCGAGCACCCGCCGCCCGGTCCGCCGTGCAGGAACACCACCGGCTTGCCGCCGGGGTTCCCGCAGACCTCCCAGTAGATCTCGTTGCCGTCCCCGACGTCGAGCATGCCCGACTCGTGCGGCTCGACCGGCGGATACAGGGTGCGAAGCTCAGGTCCCATGGTCATGGCCCCACGGTAGTGGCCGCCGCCCGCCGTTCCCGGCTACCCGCGTCCCTCCTGGAAGTAGTCGCTGGCCGAGCGGAGCCACTTGATGTAGGACCGGGTCGAGCGCGCGTCGGGGACGAGGGCGGTCAGCGGCCCCTGCCTGCTGGGCATCTCGGTGCCGACCATCCGCGCGACCTTGCGCACCGTCCTGGCGCGGGCGCGTTCGTAGCCGCGCAGGTCGTCGAGCGAGCGGGTCAGCGCCCAGGCGTCCTCCAGCGCCTGGCCGGAGCCCATGGCCATCGCCGGGGGCATCGTGTGGGCCGCGTCGCCCAGCAGCGTGGTCGGGCCCCGGCCCCAGACCGAGGGCACGCGGTGGATGTGGTGCGGGTAGAACTGGGCGGTCTCGGCGCGTTCGAGCACCGTCCGGAACGGCTCGGGCCAGTGCCCGAACCGCTCGCGGAGCCGCTCCATGATGTCGGGGGCGTCGCCCCAGAACCGGCCGCCCGGCTTGGCGCGCAGGTCGAACCACCACAGCGCCCTGCCGTGCCCGGCCGGGACGATGCTGCCGAGCGACCGGCCGTTGGAGACCATCAGGGACCGGTCCGCGTCGATGACGTCGGCGGGCACCGTGGTGAACGCCTGCCAGGTGACCCAGCCGTTGAGCCTGCTCGGGTTGCCGCCCGACAGCGCCCGCTGGACGACCGACATGCGGCCGTCGGCGCCGACGAGCAGGTCGCCGCGGGCGGTGCTGCCGTCGGCGAAGGTGAGCTCCGCGCGGTCGGGGTCGGCCTTGGTGATCGTCCGGCCGTACTGGACGGGCACGCCCTCGGCGAGGCGTTCGACGAGTTCGCGCCGGGCGATGTGCAGGGAGGGCAGGCCGTCGAAGTGGCGTTCGACCTCGGTCAGGTCGATCGTGCCGAGCGTGCGGCCGCGCACCGACAGGTTCGTCAGCGCCTCCAGGCGGCGGCCCGCTCCGTCGAGGTCGACCTTGAACTCGCGCAGGATCCCGACGCCGGCCGGCCAGAGCGAGATCGATCCGCCCTCGGTGCGCAGTTCCGGCGACGCCTCGTACACCTCGACGTCGTGTCCCGCCGCGGTCAGTCCGCGCGCCGCGGCAAGCCCCGCGACACCGCCACCGACGATGAGTACTCTCATGACCGTAACCTCTTCTGAGACTTAGAGTATCTGATATCTGGAGTATCTCAATGAGTGGCCGTGGGCGCAAGCCCGATCCCGAGGTCGACGCGCGCATCCGGCAGGCGGCGGTGTCGTTGCTGTTCAGCAAGGGGCCGTCGTTCACCATGGACGAGGTGGCGGCGGCCGCCGGCGTGGGCCGGGCGAGCGTCTTCCGCCGCTACGCCACCAAGCGCGACATCCTGCTGGACGCGCTCGGCATCGCCATGGACGCGCAGGTGACGGCGGTCCCCGACACCGGGTCGCTGGCCGGCGACCTGGTCGTGATCGCCACCGAGACGCTCGCCGCCTGGGACTCTCCCGAGATCGCGGAACGGACCCGGGAGATCTTCGGCGAGGCCGGCCGGGACCCCGCGATCGCCGAGATCATCCGCACCGCCATGCGCTCCCGGATGGAACGCAGCTGGGAGATCTACGACCGCGCGATCGCCCGGGGGGAGCTGTCCGCCGACGCGGACCTGTGGATGCTGTCGGACATGCTCGTCGGCCTGGCCGTCTACCGCGGCCTCATCGGCGTCCCGCAGCCGGAGGCCGAGGCGGTGGTCAACGCGCTCCTGTGCGGCTTCGCGCGTTAGGTCGTGTTCCGAGGTCCCGGCCCACGGCGCGCGCCCGGGGGCTCGCGCCTCACCGGGACTCGGCGGGCGCGACATCGCTTCGCGATCTGACCCGCGCGGGTGGCCGAGGCCCGTTCGGAAACAGGCCCTGGCCGCACTGATCGCGAACGTTGTCGACACCGTTGGGCCTCTGATGAGCGAGGGAGACCTCCGATGTGGTGAAGGTGTCGAATCCACGCCACACCGGAAGTCTCCATGGCCCACCGCAGGCGCCCGGCGCCGACCGCCGCGGGCGCGCCGCGGTGATCAACGAGATGTCCTTTTTCATCGGCCGGGCGAAGGAGGAGTGTCGGACCACCTCGCCGGTTGACCGAAGATCCTCGCCGCGCGTCGCCGCCCGGCGGAACGCCGGTTTGCCGAGATGCTGTCGGGAACACTGTGCGTCGTCGCCGCGGCCGAATGCCCAGGGAAGCGCGCGTTGCGGGAGGAAGGGGAGGACCGAGATTCTGGTCACGGCGTGGGGGTGAGGCGTGGCGGAAGCGCCGGATGGGCGAATCCGAGGTCCAACCCCCATGGCCTGTGATTTTTCACCCCGTTCGGGGGTGTCTCCCGGGGGAGGATCAAGAAACTAAACCCCAAACTGGGCAAACGCTCCGCTGGTCGGCACTAGAGTGCCTTTGGTGAGCCATGCGACGAGCCGCCAGGCGAGGAGTGCAGCGAGCAGGCGAGGAGAACAGTGAGCGAGCTGAACGGATCGGGTGGTTCGCGGAGCGTGCGGGACGCCGGTTCGCCCTGGCCCACCCCGGTCGGACGTGACACGGGCCCCCAGCCCGAGGTGGTCCAGGCGGCCCAGCAACCGATCAAGGCCGCGAACCCCGCCGGGGAGCCCGACGCCCCCGAGGCACAGCCGTGGGACATCGTCGAGCGGCTGCGGCAGATGGCCGACCTGATCGGCGACGCACTGGCGGCGGGCGAGCGCAAGGTCTCCGAGGCGCAGAACGACGCCGCCTCGCAGATCTCGCAGATCACCGCCGACAAGGAGGCCGCCCAGCGCGACGCCGCCGCCGCGTGGGGCGAGGTGCAGCGCGCCCGGGGCCAGGCCGAGCAGGCCGACCGCCGCGCCGTGGACCTGGAGCGGCGGCTGACCGAGGCGCAGAACGAGTCCGCCGCCAAGATCTCCGCCCTCACCGCCGAGAAGGAGGCAGCCCAGCGCGACGCGGCGGCCGCCTGGGGCGAGGTGCAGCGGGCGCGCGGCCAGGCCGAGCAGGCCGAGCGCCGCGCCGTGGACCTGGAGCGCCAGCTCGCCGAGGCCGAGAAGCGCACCAAGGACGTCCAGGCCGAGGCGGTCCAGCAGATCGCCTCCCTCCAGGACGAGAAGGAGGAGGCCCAGCGCGACGCCGCCGCCGCCTGGAACCAGGCCCAGCAGGGCCGCGCCCAGGCCGACCAGGCCCGCGGCCAGGCCGAGCAGGCCCGGGTGCAGGCCGAGCAGGCGCGCGCGCAGGCCGAGCAGGCCCGTTCCCAGATGGAGCAGGCCCAGGCCCAGGCCGAGCAGTCCCGCGTCCGCATGGAGCAGGCCCAGGCGCAGGCCGAGCAGGCGCGCGCCCAGGTCGAGCAGGCCGAACGGCGCGTCGCCGAGGCCGAGGCCACAGTCCGCCAGGCCATCACCCAGCGGGACGCGATGAGCGAGGCCCGAGACGACGCCCTGCGCGCCGTCGAGGACGCCGTCGGGGCCCGCCGCGCCGTCGAGGCCGAACGCGACCGCGTCACCGAGCAGGCCACCGAGCTGTCGCGCGCCCTGGAGAACGCCCACGCCGAGCTCGCCGGGCTGCGCGCCAAGCTCACCGACGCCGAGACCAGCGTGCAGAACCTCCAGCACGCCGTCGCGGGCGCCACCAAGGAGGCCGACGACAACCGGCTGCGCGCCCAGACCGCCGAGGGCCGCGCCGCCGAGGCCGAGCGCCGCGTCCAGGAGGCCGAACGGCGCGTCGCCGAGGCCGAGCGCCGGGCGACCGAGTCCGAGCACCTGGCCAAGGGCGCCGACGTGCGGGCCGCCGAGTCCGAGCGCCGCGCCAAGAGCGCCGAGGCGCGGGCCCAGGAGGCCGAGCGCCGGATGACCGAGTCCGAGCACCTGGCCAAGGGCGCCGACGTGCGCGCCAAGTCCGCCGAGAGCCGCGCCGTCGACGCCGAGCGCCGCGCCTCCGAGGCCGAGTCCGAGCGCCAGCAGGCCCTCGACATGGCCGCGCAGTCCCTGGAGGCCGCCAAGAAGAACGAGCGCGCCCTGGAGACCGCCCAGCAGACGCTGGCCGCCGCCGAACGCGCCCGCGAGTCCGCCGAGCAGGCGCAGGCCCGCGCCGAGTCGGAGCTGACCATCGCCCGCGGCCGTGCCGACCAGGCCTCCCGGGAACGCGACCAGGCCGTGGCCGGGATGCGCCAGATGGCCACCGAACGCGACGCGATCGCCGAGAAGCTCGCCGAACGCGACCAGTGGGTCGACCAGCTCGCCCAGGCCGTCACCGAGCAGCGCGCGGCCATCGCCGAGCTGTCGCAGGAGCGCGACGCCGCCAAGCAGGCCGCCGACCAGGCCCGCTCGCTGATCGACGAACTCACCCGCCAGCTGCGCACCATCATGCCGACGGCGGCCACGCCGCGCCTGTAGCCGCGGCCCCCACCCCCGGCGGCCCACCGGCCGCCGGGGCGGCGAAGCCTCCCCGAACGACCCCTGACCTGGGGGTCCGATCGGGACCCGGCCGGGCGGGTCCCGGACGGGACACGTCGTGCCGCCTGTTATCCTGGTGGCCCGTGGACAGTGCGGTACCGTCCGCCTCGCAACGACCACGGGAGTGTCTTCTTGCCTTCGGCAGCCACTGGTAGAACGCGTCCTACCAAGCATCTCTTCGTCACCGGCGGTGTCGCCTCTAGCCTCGGCAAGGGACTGACCGCTTCCAGCCTGGGCCGGCTGCTCGCCCTGCGCGGCCTGCGGGTCACCATGCAGAAGCTGGACCCGTACCTCAACGTCGACCCCGGCACGATGAACCCGTTCCAGCACGGCGAGGTCTTCGTCACCGACGACGGCGCCGAGACCGACCTGGACGTCGGCCACTACGAGCGGTTCCTGGACGTCGAGCTGCACGGCTCGGCCAACGTCACCACCGGCCAGGTCTACTCCAACGTGATCGCCAAGGAGCGGCGCGGCGAGTACCTCGGCGACACCGTCCAGGTCATCCCGCACATCACCAACGAGATCAAGGACCGCATCCGCGGCATGGCCGCCGACGACGTGGACCTGGTCATCACCGAGGTCGGCGGGACCGTCGGCGACATCGAGTCGCTGCCGTTCCTGGAGGCCGTCCGCCAGATCCGGCACGAGATCGGCCGCGACAACTGCTTCTTCCTGCACGTGTCGCTGCTGCCCTACATCGGCCCGTCCGGCGAGTTGAAGACCAAGCCCACCCAGCACTCGGTGGCCGCGCTGCGCTCCATCGGCATCCAGCCCGACGCGATCGTGTGCCGCTCCGACCGGCCGATCACCGACGGGCTCAAGGCCAAGATCAGCCTGATGTGCGACGTGGACCGCGAGGCCGTGGTCTCCGCCGTCGACGCCGCCAGCATCTACGACATCCCCAAGGTGCTGCACTCCGAGGGCCTGGACGCCTACGTGGTGCGCCGCCTCGGCCTGCCGTTCCGCGACGTGGACTGGGGCGCCTGGGACGAGCTGCTGCGCCACGTGCACCAGCCCTCCCGCGAGGTCACCATCGCGCTGGTCGGCAAGTACATCGACCTGCCCGACGCCTACCTGTCGGTCACCGAGGCGCTGCGCCACGGCGGCTTCGGCAACGACGCCAAGGTCCACATCCGCTGGGTCAAGTCCGACGACTGCGAGACCCCCGAGGGCGCCAAGCGTGAACTCGACGGCGTGGACGGCGTGCTGATCCCCGGCGGGTTCGGCGTGCGCGGCATCGAGGGCAAGGTCGGCGCGATCCGGTACGCCCGCGAGAACCGCCTGCCGCTGCTGGGCATCTGCCTGGGCCTGCAGTGCATGGTCATCGAGGGCGCCCGCCACCTGGCCGGGATCGCCGACGCCGGCAGCACCGAGTTCGACCCGGCCACCGCCCACCCGGTCATCGCCACCATGGCCGACCAGGTCGACGTGGTCTCCGGCGAGCGCGACATGGGCGGCACCATGCGGCTGGGCCTGTACCCGGCCGACCTGGCCGAGGGCTCCATCGTCCGCGAGCTGTACGGCGAGGCCAAGGCGTCCGAGCGGCACCGCCACCGCTTCGAGGTGAACAACACCTACCGGGAGCGGCTGGAGCAGGCGGGTCTGGTCTTCTCCGGCCTGTCGCCGGACGGCCGCCTGGTCGAGTACGTCGAGCTGCCGCGCGAGGCGCACCCGTTCTTCGTCGGCACCCAGGCGCACCCGGAGTTCCGCTCCCGCCCGACCCGCCCGCACCCGCTGTTCAGGGGCCTGGTCTCCGCGGCGATCGACTACGCCGACGCGCGCGGCGGGACGGCCGCCGGGGCGGACCAGGAGTGAGCGACCCCCGCGACCTGGGCCCCGACGACGTCCGCGACCGTCCCGAACGCTGGGAGGTCACCGGCAGCGAGCGCCCGTTCGAGGGCCACGTGTTCAACGTGCGCCGCGACCGGGTCCGCATGCCGAACGGCGCGGACACCGAGATCGTCGGCCGTGACGTCATCGAGCACCTGGGCTCGGTCGGCGTCCTCGCCCTGGACGACCGCGACCGGGTGCTGCTGATCCGCCAGTACCGCCACCCCGTCGGGCACCTGCTGTGGGAGGTGCCCGCCGGGCTGCGCGACAAGGACGGCGAGCCGCTGCACGAGCTGGCCGCCCGCGAGCTGCTGGAGGAGTCGGGGTACCGCGCCGGCCGCTGGGACACCCTCGTCGACGTGTACCCGTCCTCGGGCATGTCCGACGAGCGCTCCCGGATCTTCCTGGCCCGCGACCTCACCCTGGTCCCCGCCGAGGAGATCGACTTCCAGCGGGTCCACGAGGAGGCCGACATGCCGGTCGTCTGGGTGCCGCTGGAGGAGGCCGTCGCCAAGGTCCTGGCCGGTCACGTCCACAACACGCTGGCGTGCCTGGGCATCCTGGCGGCCCACGCCGCCCGCGCCGACGGCTACCGCGCCCTGCGCCCCGCGGACGCCCCGGAGGAGTAAAAAGCTAGAAAGCCGTGGAGCCCCCCGCAAAAAGCACGCGGGGGGCTCCACGGCGTATTCACCCCGAAACGCGTTGGTGGGGGAGACCCTCGCGGAGGGTGTTGGTGCAGGTGCGCGTCGGTTGTGGGGGACGGGTCGGTAGAGGGCGTTCTTCGCGCGTGGGTGTCGCCGTGCTCCAGTGGTCCGGAACGGGCATGATGGGCACGTCCCACCGGCGATCCACCGGAATGAGGTGCCCACTGTCCCCGAGCGCGACGGGCTCGCACGCCGCCCCGGCCCCCGGCACCGGTCCGGCGGCCGGCACCGCGCTGGAGTCCGCCGTGCGCACCTACCTGGGACATCTGGCCGTCGAACGGGGCCTGGCCGCCAACACCCTGTCGTCCTACCGCCGCGACCTGCGCCGCTACCTGGCCACCCTGGTCGAACGCGGGCGCGCCGCCATCGGCGAGGTCACCGAGGACGACGTGCGGGCGTTCCTGGTCGCGCTGCGCGAGGGCGACGCCGACCATCCGCCGCTGGCCGCCGGGTCCGCCGCCCGCGCCGTGGTCGCCGTGCGCGGCCTGCACCGCTTCGCGCTGCGCGAGGGACTGGCCGCCGACGACCCCGCCCGCGACGTCAGGCCCCCCACGCCGCCGCGCCGCCTGCCCAAGGCGATCTCCATCGACGAGGTGGAGCGCCTGCTGTCGGCCGCCTCCACCTCGGACGAGGGCGCCGCCGGGACCGCGCGCGCCCTCCGCGACCGCGCGCTGCTGGAACTGCTGTACGGCTCCGGGGCCCGCATCTCCGAGGCGGTCGGCCTCGACATCGACGACCTCGACCTGGACGAGGGGTTCGCGCGCGTCGCGGGCAAGGGCGGCAAGGCCCGCGTCGTGCCCGTCGGCGACTACGCCCGCCGCGCCGTCGAGGCGTACCTGGTGCGCGCCCGCCCCGAGCTCAGCCGCGGCGGGCGCGGCGGGCCCGCGCTGTTCCTCAACGCCCGCGGGGGCCGCCTGTCCCGCCAGGGCGCGTGGATGGTGCTGCGCGCCGCCGCCGAACGCGCCGGGCTGAAGGAGGTGTCGCCGCACACGCTGCGCCACTCGTTCGCCACCCATCTGCTGGACGGCGGCGCGGACGTCCGGGCCGTCCAGGAATTGCTCGGACACGCCTCGGTGACCACCACCCAGGTCTACACTCTGGTCACAGTGCAACTGCTTCGCGAGGTCTACGCGACCTCCCATCCGCGTGCCCGCAGCTAGACGGGTGCGCCGACAAATCGCGACCATTGGCGCGCGTCAGCTTGAGACCCGAGGTGACAGGCCATAGAGTCCCGGTTCTGGATGGCATTCCGGCCGCCGGGGAGGGATCTGGGTGACGAGCACACACGCTGCCGAGGACGTTCTGGCGTCCGCCACCATAGAGACCGATCCGCGGGCCGCGCTGGGACCCACCATGCGGCCCGTCCCGGTCTTCCCCGATCCCGAGCCGCTGGCCGAGCACGGCCCGGCCCGGATCGTGTCGATCTGCAACCAGAAGGGCGGCGTCGGCAAGACCACCACCACCATCAACCTGGGCGCCGCGCTGGCCGAGTACGGCCGCCGGGTGCTGCTGGTGGACTTCGACCCGCAGGGCGCGCTCTCGGTCGGCCTGGGCAAGGGCGACCCCCGCCAGCTCGACATGACCATCCACAACCTGCTGCTCGAACGCGACACCGAGTGGGAGGACGTGGTCATCGAGACCGGCGTCGACGGGATGGACCTGCTTCCGTCCAACATCGACCTGTCCGGCGCCGAGGTGCAGCTCGTCCACGAGGTCGGCCGCGAGTACATCCTGGCCGGGGCCCTGAAGTCGGCCGTCCCGCACTACGACTACATCCTCATCGACTGCCAGCCGTCGCTGGGCCTGCTGACGGTCAACGCGCTGGCCGCCAGCCACGGCGTGCTCATCCCGCTGGAGTGCGAGTACTTCGCCATGCGCGGCGTCGCCCTGCTGATGGAGACCATCGACAAGGTCCAGGGCCGCATCAACCCCGACCTGGTGATCGACGGGGTGCTGGGCACCATGTACGACTCGCGGACCCTGCACACCCGCGAGGTGCTGGGACGCATCGTCGAGGCGTTCGGCGAGAAGGTCTTCCACACCGTCATCAACCGCACGGTACGCTTCCCGGACGCCACCGTCGCCGGGGAGCCGATCACCTACTTCGACCCCAACTCGATGGGGGCGAACGCGTATCGGGGTCTGGCACGGGAGGTGCTCGAAAGGTGGCGGCTCGTAGGGTGAGTCTTCCCGGGGCGGACGAGATCTTCCGTCCCACCCTCCCCGCCCGCCCCGCGCCCGAGCCCGAGCCGGCCCCCGAGCCCGCCGCGGCCCCGCGCCACCGCCCCTCCGGCCGGCAGCGCCACGACACCAAGATCACGGTGTACCTGTCCCGCGCCGAGCTGCTGGAGCTGGAACGGCTCCGGCTGATCCTGCGCGCCGACCACGGCCTGGCCGTGGACCGGGGGCGGCTGGTCCGGGAGGCCGTCGCCGCGATGCTGGCCGACTACGAGGCGCGCGGCGCGTCCAGCACCCTGGTGCGCCGCCTCGAAGAGGCCTGACGGTCGACTACGGTTGGTATCCGTGACGCAACCCGCCGCCCCGGACGCCCCAGGCGAGGGCTCCGCGGCCCCACCCGACTCCCCGCCGGACGCCGCGGGCGAGCACCAGGGCTTCCAGGTCCACCTCGACAACTTCGAGGGCCCGTTCGACCTGCTGCTCCAGCTGATCTCCAAGCACAAGCTCGACATCACCGAGGTGTCGCTGCACAAGGTCACCGACGACTTCATCGCCCACATCCGCTCGCACGGCCGGGACTGGGACCTGGACCAGGCCAGCCACTTCCTGCTGGTCGCCGCGACGCTGCTGGACCTGAAGGCGGCGCGGCTGCTGCCCTCGGGCGAGGTGGACGACGAGGAGGACCTGGCGCTGCTGGAGGCCCGCGACCTGCTGTTCGCGCGGCTGCTGCAGTACCGGGCCTACAAGGAGGTCGCCAAGGACGTGGCGCGGCGGATGGCCGAGGCGAACCGCCGATATCCGCGCCTGGTGCCGATGGAGCCCCGCTTCGCCAACCTGCTGCCCGAGGTGCTGCTCGGCCTCGGCCCCGAGGAGTTCGCCCGGCTCGCCGCCCGCGCCATGGCGCCCAAGGCCCCGCCGACGGTGTCGGTGGAGCACATGTACCAGCCCCGGGCGAGCGTGAAGGAGCAGGCGGCGATCGTGGTCGCCAAGCTGCGGGAGCTGCGGCAGACCACGTTCCGGGTGCTGGTCGACGACGCCGAGGGCACGTTCGAGGTGGTGGCCCGGTTCCTGGCGCTGCTGGAGCTGTACCGGGAGCTGGCGGTCACGTTCGAGCAGGACGAGCCGCTCGGCGAGCTGCACGTCACCTGGATCGGCGCCGACCAGGGCGACGTCGAGGTTGGTGACGACTACGAGGGCTCCCGCGAGAAGCCCAAGGACGAGCAGAACGAACAGCCCGAACAGGACGCCGAATGACCGATCCGCTTCCCGACGACACTCCCGAGACCTCCGCCGCGGAGGAGGGGCCGGGCCTGTACGCCTCCATCGAGGCGATCCTGCTGGTGGTGGACGAGCCGGTGAGCGAGATCACCCTCGCCCAGCTGCTGGAGCGCCCCACCCACGAGATCTCCGCCGCCCTGCGCGCGCTGTCGTCGGAATACACTGAACAGGGCCGGGGGTTCGACCTGAGGGAGGTCGCCGGCGGCTGGCGCTTCTACACCCGGGACGTCTGCGCCCCGGTCGTGGAACGCTACGTCACCGACGGCCAGCAGGCCAGGCTGACGCAGGCCGCGCTGGAGACCCTCGCCGTGGTGGCCTACCGCCAGCCGGTGAGCCGCGCGCGGGTCTCGTCGATCCGCGGCGTCAACAGCGACGGGGTGATGCGCACCCTGACGCTGCGCGGACTCATCGAGGAGGCCGGCCAGGACCCCGAGGGCCAGGCCATCCTGTACCGGACCACGAACTACTTCCTGGAGCGGCTGGGGCTGCGCAGCCTCGACGAGCTGCCGGAACTGGCCCCCTACCTGCCCGACGACCTGCCTGAAGAGATAGTTGAGGACAAGTGACCGAAAGAGCCGAAACCCAGGGTGTACGCCTGCAGAAGGTCATGGCGGACGCCGGCATCGGCAGCCGCCGCCACTGCGAGGAGCTGATCGGCGAGGGCCGGGTCACGGTCAACGGCAAGAAGGTCTTCCGCTTCGGTGAGCGCGTCGACCCGCAGCACGACGTGATCCATGTCGACGGCCGCCGCGTCGAGACCCGCGCCGAGACGCGCTACTACATGATCAACAAGCCGCGTGGCGTGGTGTCCACCATGGCCGACGAGCGAGGCCGCAAGTCCCTGGCCGACTACGTCGAGGTGCCCGAACGGCTGTTCCACGTCGGCCGCCTGGACACCGACACCGAGGGCCTGATCCTGCTCACCAACGACGGCGAGCTCGCGCACCGCCTGATGCACCCCAGCTACGGCGTCGCCAAGACCTATCTGGCCGAGATCCACGGCCCGATCCCGCGCGACCTCGGCCGGACCCTGAAGAGGGGCGTGGAGCTGGAGGACGGGATGGCCAAGGCCGACCGGTTCCGGATCTTCGACCAGGTGGGCCGGCGGGTGCTGGTGGAGATCACCCTGCACGAGGGCCGCAAGCACATCGTGCGCCGCCTGCTGAAGGAGGTCGGCTTCCCCGTGCAGCAGCTGGCCCGCGTAGAGTTCGGGCCGATCAAGCTCGGCCTGCTGCGGCCCGGCAACATGCGGGCGCTGACGGTGAAAGAGATCGGCGAGCTGTACAAGGCCGTGGGCCTGTAGGTCCGGCCGTTCGAGGAGGGGGACGACTGTGGCGGTACGCGCGCTGCGCGGGGCGACCCAGGTGGACGCCGACGACCGGGAGCTGATCCTGGAGGCGACCACCGAGCTGGTCGCCGAGGTGATGACCCGCAACGGCCTGACCACCGACGACGTGATCAGCGTGGTGTTCACGGCGACGCCGGACCTGACCGCCGAGTTCCCGGCGCTGGCGGCGCGCAAGCTCGGCTTCCACGAGGTGCCGCTGCTGTGCGCCGCGGAGATCGACGTCCCGCACGCCCTGCCCCGGGTGATCCGGCTGATGGCGCACATCGAGACCGACCGGCCCCGGTCGGAGATGCAGCACGTCTACCTGCGCGGCGCGCAGGCGCTGCGGCTGGACATCGCCCAGTAGCCGCCCAGGAGCCGCCCGGTGGCCGCCGGGCGGCCAGGTCCCGTGCCGCCCCGCGGCGCGGGCCCGGCGGCGTCCTGGAGGGGTGCCACCGGCCGCTACCCTTGACGGGTGGCTGAAGGTCGGGTGGAAGAAGAGAGCGTCCCCGCGCGCATCGTGGTGATCGGGACCGGGCTGATCGGGACCTCGATCGCCCTGGCCATGCGCGAGCGGGGCAGCGAGGTGCTGCTCGCCGACCGGGACGAGACCGCGCTGGCGATGGCGGTCGAGCTCGGCGCGGGCGACGCCCTGCCGGCCGACGGCCCCGGCGAGCCCGCCGACCTGGCGGTGCTGTGCGTGCCGCCCGCCGCCGTCGCCGTCACCCTGCTGGACGCCCAGAAGCGCCGGCTGGCCGCCGTCTACACCGACGTCGCCAGCGTCAAGGCGCTGCCGTTGCGGCAGGCCGCCGACCTGGGCTGCGACCTGACCTCGTTCGTCGCGGGCCACCCGCTGGCCGGACGCGAGCGCTCCGGCCCGGCCGCCGCCCGCCCCGACCTGTTCCTGGGCCGCCCCTGGGCGCTGTGCCCGACCGCCGAGACCCGGCCCGGGGCCGTCGCGACCGTCACCGCCCTGGTCCAGGCCTGCGGCGCGCAGGCCGTCACCGTGGACGCCGGTCACCACGACCGGTCGGTGGCGCTGGTCTCGCACGCCCCGCACGTGGTGTCGGCCGCCGTCGCCGCCCGGCTCACCGGCGCCGACGACACCGCCCTCGGCCTGGCCGGGCAGGGCGTGCGGGACGTGACCCGCATCGCCGCCAGCGACCCCAAGCTGTGGATCGGCATCCTGAGCGCCAACGCCGACCCGGTCGCCGACGTGCTGGAGGCCGTCGCCACCGACCTGGCCGTGGCCGCCTCGCTGCTGCGCGACGGCAGCGAGGGCGCCGCCGCGCACGTCGCGGACCTGCTGCTGCGCGGCAACGCGGGCCGCTCCCGCATCCCCGGCAAGCACGGCTCGCAGGACAAGACCTACGCCACGGTCCCGGTGGTCATCCCCGACCGCCCCGGCGAACTCGCGATGATCTTCCAGGCGGCCGGGATCGCCGGGGTCAACATCGAGGACGTCACCATCGAGCACTCCCCGGGCCGCCCGCTGGGCGTCCTGGAGATCGTCGTCAAGCCCGAGGCGGCCGAGAAGCTGGCCGCCGAGCTGCGTTCGCGCGGCTGGTCGGTCCCCGGCTGAGCCGCGCGGGAAGAACCCGAGGCCCCCGACGCGTTCTGTGAGCGGGGGTCGAGGGGACCGGTAACCTGGGGCGCCGCCCCGCCATCCCCGCCCGCCGCGCGTCCGCGGGCACGCAGGACCGCTAGAAAGGGAGCGATCGTGCCGCTCGTCATCGCCATGGACGGCCCCTCCGGGACGGGCAAGTCCAGCGCCTCCAAGGGCGTCGCCCGCGCGCTGGGCCTGCGCTACCTCGACACCGGAGCCATGTACCGCGCCATGACGTGGTGGATGCTCCGCAACGGCGTCCCGGTGGAGGACGCCGCGGCCGTCGCGGCCCGGGTGGGCGATCCGGTCATCGAGTCGGGCACCGACCCGGTCACCCCGACCATCACGGTGGACGGGGAGGACGTGTCGGGGCCGATCCGCTCCCGCGAGGTCACCAACGCCGTCAGCGCCGTCTCCGCCGTTCCCGAGGTCCGGGCACGCCTGGTGGCGTTGCAGCGTGAGATCATCGGGGGTGGGGGGATCGTGGCCGAGGGTCGCGACATCGGCACCGTCGTGGTTCCGGACGCCCGGCTGAAGGTCTACCTGACCGCCAGCGAGGAGGTCCGTGCCGCGCGCCGGGCCCGGGACCTGGCCGCCGACCCGGGCGCGTCGGTGGCGGTCGTGCGGTCCGAGCAGGCCCGCCGGGACCGGCTCGACTCCACCCGTAAGGCGTCCCCGCTGACCAGGGCGGACGACGCACACGAGATCGACTCGACCGAGCTGACGCTCGACGAGGTCATCGAGGCGATCGTCCGCCTCGCCAAAGAACTTCAATGAGCAGGCCGAGCGAATGCCTGCGGAGAACACAGTGAGCGAAAGCGAATACGACATCGAAGTGGCCGAGTTCGGCGACGAGGCGGAGCGCGAGCTGCCGCCCGCGCCGGTCGTGGCCGTGGTGGGGCGGCCGAACGTCGGCAAGTCCACGCTGGTCAACCGGATCATCGGACGCCGTGAGGCGGTCGTGGAGGACGTACCGGGGGTGACCCGGGACCGGGTCGCCTACGACGCGACCTGGAACGGCCGCCGGTTCACGGTCGTGGACACCGGCGGCTGGCTGCCCGACGCGCAGGGGCTGGCCGCCGCCATCGCCGAGCAGGCCCGTCTGGCCGTCGACCTGGCCGACGTGGTGATGTTCGTGGTGGACGCCACCGTGGGCGCCACCGACGTGGACGAGGCCGTGGTGGAGATCCTGCGCCGCTCCGGCAAGCCGGTGGTGCTGGTCGCCAACAAGGTCGACGACGTGGGCGCCGAGTCCGACGCGGCCCTGCTGTGGTCGCTGGGCATCGGCGAGCCGCACCCGGTCAGCGCCGTGCACGGCCGCGGCTCGGGCGACCTGCTGGACGCGGTGCTGGAGGCGCTGCCCGCCGAGGCCCCGCCGGAGACGTTCACCGACCTCGGCGGGCCGCGCCGGGTGGCGCTGCTGGGCCGTCCCAACGTCGGCAAGTCCAGCCTGCTGAACAAGCTGGCGGGCGAGACCCGCGCCGTCGTCGACGCGGTGGCGGGCACGACCCGCGACCCGATCGACGAGGAGATCCAGCTCGGCGGCAAGACCTGGCGGTTCATCGACACCGCCGGGATCCGGCGGCGGCACCGGGAGAACCAGGGCGCCGACTTCTACGCGATCCTGCGCACCCAGTCGGCGCTGGAGCGCGCCGAGGTCGCCGTCGTGCTGGTCGACGCCGAGGAGCCGCTGGCCGAGCAGGACCTGCGGATCATCTCCATGGTGGTCGACGCGGGCCGCGCGCTGGTGATCGCCTACAACAAGTGGGACCTGCTGGACGAGGAGCGCCGCCACTACCTGGAGCGCGAGATCGACCGGCAGCTGCACAACGCCCGCTGGGCCCCGCGCGTGAACGTCTCGGCCAAGACCGGCCGCCACATGGAGAAGCTGGTCCCGGCGATCGAGACGGCGCTGGAGGGCTGGAACACCCGCGTGCCGACCGCCAAGCTGAACCAGTTCTTCGCCGACCTGGTCAACGCGCACCCGCACCCGATCCGCGGCGGCAAGCAGCCCAAGATCCTGTTCGCGACGCAGGCGGGCGTGCGCCCGCCCCGGTTCGTGCTGTTCACCTCCGGGTTCCTGGAGGAGGGCTACCGGCGCTTCATCGAGCGGCGGCTGCGCGAGGAGTTCGGCTTCGAGGGCACCCCGATCGACATCACGATGAAGATCCGCGAGAAGCGCGGCCGCCGCAAGTAGCGGCCGGTGACGTGGCAGGGCCCGTCCGGGGGTTCCCCGGACGGGCCTTCGCGTGTCAGGATGCCGGGACCGGGAGGAAGTAAGCCTTCCATTACTCGTTGACCGGGCAACGGGAACGCGTTCTGAGGGGTGCGTACGTGAAGCTCTTGCTGTTGATCTCCATCGCGATCGGATGCGTGGCGCTCAGCTTCGCGTGGCGGGAGCCGTGGATCGGCGGGGTCGGGCTGCTGGTGGCGTTCATCGCGATGTTCACCGACCGGGACGACATCGAGGTCGAGGACAAGCGGAGCTACGAGACCACCAAGTCCGTGCGCAACATGCGCAGCCGCAACCGCTGACCGGCGCCCCGGTCAGCGGGGACGCTCCTCCCGCTCCCCGGCGACCCGCCGGTCGTCGGGCACCGGGCCCCACGGCGACGGCGGCGCGTCGCGCCCGTACCGTCCGGCGGCGGGTGCGATCGGCTGGGTGGTGCCCGCGTCGGGGTCGGCCTCCCGGCCGCGGTCGGCGGGATCGGCGGGGTCGTCGTGGACCTCGGCGGCCCGCGCCTCCTTGACGCCCACCACCGCGAACCGGCCCAGCGCCAGGGCGGCGAGGAAGACGACCACCACGCCGAGCGCGGAGAACGCCGCCAGCTGCTCGCCCAGCACCCGGCCCTCCTCGGTGCCCAGCGGCCTGCCGACGCCGTCGACGTCCCACAGCCGGGCGACCTGCGTGCCCACCGCGAACCACGCGCCGCCGAGCGCGGCGAGCCAGGCCCCGGCCATCGCGAGCACCCGGTTGGCGCTCACCAGCACGACCAGCCCGCCGAGCGCCGTGGCGGCGCCCGGCGCGACGCTCAGTTGCAGCCGTTCGACGCTGTACACCCAGGGCCGGTCCGGCTCGAATCCGAAGTCCAGGTAGGGCCCGACGAACGGGAGCAGCCCGCCCCACAGCCCCAGCAGCACCAGGAGCGTTCCGCAGAACGCGCCCCGGCTGCGCGGTACCCGCATGGTGCCCGCCATGATCGATCCTCCAGATCGGGCATTCGTTGTTCTGTTTTGGTTTTTGGGGCGGCTTGTACCCCGTTGGGCGGGTGCCAAGCGCGACGGCGCGGAAGGAGCGGAACATGGGAGAGACGGTCGTGGTCCACGCGAGAGAGGAGCCGCCGCCGTCCTGGGACGCGGCGGTCTTCCTGGCCGGGCCCACGCCCCGCTCGCCGGAGGTGGCGTCCTGGCGGCCCGCCGCCGTCGCGGAGCTGACCGCGCGCTGGAGGGGCGGCGGGCGCCTGGTGGTGTTCGTCCCCGAGCACCGGCACGATCGCTACGACGACTACACCGGCCAGGTCGACTGGGAGGAACGCTGCCTCCACCTGGCCGACGAGGTGCTGTTCTACGTGCCGCGCGACCTGGCGACGATGCCCGCGTTCACCACCAACGTGGAGTGGGGCATGTGGCACGACAGCGGCCGCGCCGTGTTCGGCGCGCCGCCCGGGGCGCCGAGGAACGCCTACCTGCTGCACTACGCCCGCAAGGGCGGCGTGCCGACCGCGACCGACGTGCCCGGCGTCGTGGCCGCCGCGCTGGGGCGGATCGGGGAGGGCGCGACCCGCGTGGAGGGCGAACGCGAGGTGCCGCTGCTGGTCTGGCGGACCGCGGAGTTCCAGGGCTGGTACGCCGCCCGGCGCGCGGCGGGTGACACGCTGCTGGCCGCGCGGGTGCTGTGGCGGGAGAACGTGCACACCGGGCTGCGCGTCACCCTGCGCGTGGCCGCCGAGGACCGCGTCAAGCGCGACGAGCTGGTGGTGCTGCGCCCCGACGTCGCCGCGGTCGTGCTGTACCGGCCGGGACCGACCCTCGACGAGACCGCCGTCGTGCTGGTGGGGGAGGCGCGCGGTCCCGCCACCACCCCCGACGGCCGCGTCCACGGGCCGCCGGGCGGATCGGGCGCGGGCGGACCCCTGGCCGACGCGCTGGCCGAGCTCGCCGAGGAGACCGGCCTGACCCTCGCCCCCGAACGGCTGCGGCCCGTCGGCGACCGGCAGGTCGACGCGGGGCTGACGGCGCACCGCGCGCACGTGTTCGCCGCCGAGGTCACCGAGGACGAGCTGGCCCTGCTGCGCGCGGCCGGGCCGCGCGGCGTCGCCGCCGACGGCGAGGTGACGCGCGCGGAGGTCACCACCTTCGGCGAACTGTGCCGCGGCCGGACCGTGGACTGGGCCGCGCTGGGCATGGTCGCGCGGGCGCTGGGGGCGGCGGGGGACTGACGGAAGGCGTCCACTTCCTGCGAATAGTGAGGAATCCCTGACGCGCCGCAACCTTCATGGCATCCTGTGACGTCGAGTGATCAAGTGCTTTCATTCGGTCACAGGGGGGTTCATGTCGCTTTTCGGGCGCAAGACGAGGGCGCGGACGGTCCGGCCGGTCCCGGCGGACGGGATCCCGGCCGGGACCTCCGCCGACGTCCCGGCCGAGCGGGCCGTGTGGCGGGCCGCCGAGGAGTTCCTGCGGATGTTCCACGCCGAGGACCGGCGGGCGGGGGACCTGGAGGACCGGCTGCGGCGGGTCCGGGCGGAGATCACGGAGACCGGGACCTACCGGCACACCGAGGCCGAGCTGACGTTCGGCGCGCGGGTCGCCTGGCGCAACAGCGACCGGTGCATCGGACGGCTGTACTGGCGCAGCCTGCGGGTGCGGGACCTGCGGCACGCCCGTGCCCCCGAGCAGGTCGCCGCCGGATGCGTGGAGCACCTGGCGGCGGCCACCGGCGGCGGGCGGATCCGGCCGATCATCACGGTGTTCGCGCCGGACGAGCCGGGACGGCCCGGCCCCCGGCTGTGGAACTCCCAGCTCATCCGGTACGCCGGCCACCGGCGGCCGGACGGGGTGGTCGGCGACCCCGCCAACGTCGCGCTCACCGCCGCCGCGCTCGCGCTGGGCTGGGCCGGGGGCGCCGGCACCCGCTTCGACGTGCTGCCGCTGGTCGTGGAGGCGCCCGGCGAACCGGTCCGCGTCTTCGACCTGCCGCCGGAGGTGGTGCTGGAGGTGCCGCTCGCCCACCCCGACTTCCCGTGGTTCGAACGCCTCGGGCTGCGCTGGCACGCCGTCCCGGCGGTGTCGGACATGACCCTGGAGATCGGCGGGGTCACCTATCCGGCCGCGCCGTTCAACGGCTGGTACATGGGCACCGAGATCGGCGCGCGCAACCTCGCCGACGCCGACCGCTACGACCTGCTGCCCGAGATCGCCGACCTGCTCGGCCTCGACCGCTCCGAGGAGGCGACGCTGTGGCGCGACCGGGCGCTGGTGGAGCTGAACGTGGCGGTGCTGCACTCGTTCCGCGCCGCGGCCGTCACCGTCACCGACCACCACACCGAGGCGCGCCGCTTCCTGATCCACCTGGCGCGGGAGGAGGCGGCGGGACGGGTGTGCCCCGCCGACTGGTCGTGGATCGTTCCGCCGATCTCCGGGGCGGCGACCCCGGTGTTCCACCGCTACTACGACGAGGCCGACCTGCGCCCGGCGTACGTGCGGCGGCCCGAGCCCGAGGCGCTGCGGCGGGCGGTGTCCGGCCCCGGCGGGGCCCACGGGGCCGTGCCGGTCCCGCCGTCCCCGGCGGTGGGCGGCGGGCGGTGCCCCGTCACCGCCGCGCGGCGTCGCGCGGGCTGACCGACCGGCGTTCCCCCTCGGGGCGTTCGGGGTCGAGGTGCCAGCTGATGACCCGTTCGGGGTGGACGCGGATCAGGTCGTCGCTGAAGAAGCCCTTGCCGATGTGCATCTCGCCCTTGACGAGCTCGACGGTGCCGCGGATCTCCACGCCGCGCCCCCAGCCGGGCCGCACCGCGTCCGGGTCGTCCGGCGGCGTCATGTCGTCCACCAGGAACGACACGCGCGGGTCGGCCTGGACGTTGCGGTACTTGCGGCTGTTGGCGTTGTCCGGGCCGCCGATGTCGATGGTGCCGTCGTCGTTGAGCCGGAACCCGACGGGCCGCACCTGCGGCCCGCCGGGGCCCATCGTCGCCAGCCGGCCGATGCCCTGCTTCTCCAGGTAGGCGCGCTCGGCGGGGGTGAAGACGTCGTTCGTCGTCGTGTCCATGCCCGGGACGTTAGGACCTCAAGCAGGGTTGAGGTCAACCCGCCTCCCGATCCGCCTCCGGGCCCGCCCCTGCGGCGGCGTCGGCCACGTCGAGGGCGTCGGCGTCGCGCAGCTCCCCGGCGAACGCCCGCCGCGCGAACGCGCCCAGCTCGGCGATCGCGGCCCGCGACTCGGGCAGGAACGAGCCGAACATCTGGAACACGTGGAGCTGCCGGTCCCACACCTGGAGCGTCACCGGCACGCCCGCCTCCGCCAGGCGCCGAGCCATCACCTCCGAGTCGCAGTACAGCAGTTCGGTCGAGCCCGCCGTCAGCAGCGTCGGCGGCAGCCCCGCCAGGTCGGCGCGGACGGGGGAGACCTTCGGGTCGGCCGGGTCCAGCTGCCCGAGGATGCCCTCGACCAGGCGTTCCAGCAGCGGTCCGGGCGCCGACGGGTCCAGGTCCACGTTGGCGTGCGCGAGCTTGGCGGTGAGGTCCATGTCGAGCATGGGGGACAGGGCCGCCAGGGCGGCGGGCTGCGGCAGGCCCTCGTCGCGGGCGCGCAGGGCGGTGGCGAACGTCAGGTAGCCGCCCGCCGAGTCCCCCATGATCACGATGTTCCCCGGCGGGATCCCCCGGTCCTCCAGCAGCCACCGGTAGGCGGTGACGCAGTCGTCGACCTCCTGCTCGAAGCGGACCTTCGGCACCATCCGGTAGTCCACCGACAGCGCCGGGACCCCGGCCGCCGCGCTGAAGTGCGCGACCATCCGGCGGTGCGTGTTGAGGCCGCAGCAGATCCAGCCGCCGCCGTGCAGGTACAGGATCGCCCGGCTCCGGTCGCGGCCGACGCCCGGCCCGTGCACCCACTCGGCCTCGAAGCCGTCGAAGCGGATCCGCCGGCAGTGCGTGCCGCGCGGCGGGCGGCCGCGCGCGGCCATCCGGTCGATGGCGGCGGCCCGGCGCAGCGCCGTCTCGTCGAGGGGCGCCGAGGCGTACCGGGCCAGGCGCGGTTGCAGGATGCGGCGCACCCCCGCGGAGACGGCCCGCGACCGCAGGCTCGCCGTCCCCCTCCGGTCGATCACCAGGGTCGTCGGCTGTGCACGGGTCAACGTTCCTCCTCTGACCGGTCGGGATTCCTCCCCGATGGTGGCATCCGGGGCGGATGCCGGAAACCCCGAACCGAAGCGGATTCGGTCACGCTCCGGCGATCGCGTGGTTGGAGCATCTGCCAGGGAGATCATCGACTTCCACTCGCAACTCCTGGGGCTATCTCCAGATGTGCCACGCATCTGCGAGGGTCTACGCTTTGCGGTGTGACCACGTTCCGCATCAGCGAGGCCGCGGCCCTGCTCGGGGTCAGCGCCGACACCGTGCGCCGCTGGGTGGACGGCGGGAGACTGCCCGCCACCCGCGACGAGCACGGGCACCGCATCATCCCCGGCGCCGAACTGGCCGCGTTCGTGCGCGCCCAGTCCCGCCAGGACGGCGAGCCCGGCTTCTCCTCGGCGCGCAACCGGATGCGCGGCATCGTCACCGACATCGTGCGCGACCGCGTGATGGCCAAGGTCGACATCCAGGCCGGGCCGTTCCGGATCGTGTCGCTGATGAGCCGCGAGGCGGCCGACGAACTCGGCCTGGAGGTCGGCGTGGTCGCCGAGGCCGTCGTGAAGTCCACCACCGTGGTCGTGGAACGCCCCGGCCCCGCCTGACGTCCCCAAGTCCAGGAGTGCACACAGATGAAGCGCGCCAGCATCGCCACGGCCGCCCTCGCCCTGCTCGCCGCGGCGGCGGGGTGCGGAGAGGCCGAGGGCGGGGGCGGCGACCGGACGCTGACGGTGTTCGCCGCCGCGTCGCTCACCGAGACGTTCACCGCCCTCGGGAAGGCGTTCGAGGGGACGCGTCCGGGCGTGCGGGTGCGGTTCAACTTCGGCGGCAGCCCCACCCTGGCGCAGCAGATCACCCAGGGGGCCCCGGCCGACGTGTTCGCCGCCGCCAGTCCCGCCGCCATGAAGCCGGTCGCCGACGGGGGCGCGACCGCCGGGCAGCCCCGCGTGTTCGCCAGGAACCGCCTGGTCATCGCGGTCCCCGCGAAGGAGGGCGGCAAGGTCGCCGCGCTCGCCGACCTGGCGCGGCCCGGCCTGAAGGTCGTGCTGTGCGCCGAGCAGGCCCCGTGCGGAGCGGCGGCCGGGAAGGCGCTGTCGGCCGCCGGGGTCACCGTCCGGCCGGTCTCGCGGGAGCAGGACGTCAAGGCCGTGCTCACCAAGGTCCGCATGGGCGAGGCCGACGCCGGGCTCGTCTACCGCACCGACGTCAGGGCCGCGACCGCCCAGGTGCGCGGCGTGGAGTTCCCCGAGTCCGCCAAGGCCGTCAACGACTACCCGATCGCGCCCCTGGCCAGGGCTCCGCAGTCGGCGCTGGCCAGGGAGTTCGTCGACCTGGTGCTGTCGCGGCAGGGCCGCGCCGCGCTCACCGGGGCCGGGTTCGAGGCGCCGTGACCGCCGCCCCGCCCGCCGCCCCGTCCGCCGAACGCGCCGCCCGCGCCCGGCGCGCGCCCAGCGGGCGGGTACCGCTGGTCCTGCTGCTGCCCGCCCTGCTGGGCCTGGCGTTCCTGGTCCTGCCGCTGGCCGGGCTGCTGTGGCGCGCCCCCTGGTCCACCCTCGGCACCCGCCTCGCCCAGCCGCACGTCCTGGAGGCGCTGCGGCTGTCGCTGGTGACCGCCACCCTCGCCACCGCGCTGTGCCTGCTGCTGGGGGTGCCGCTGGCGTGGATGCTGGCGCGGGTGCCGTTCCGGGGCGTGCGGCTGGTCCGGGCGCTGGTCACCGTCCCGCTGGTGCTGCCCCCGGTGGTCGGCGGCGTCGCGCTGCTGCTGGTGCTGGGCCGCCGGGGCGTGGTGGGGCAGTGGCTGGACGCCTGGTTCGGGATCACGCTGCCGTTCAGCACCGCCGGGGTGGTGCTGGCCGAGACGTTCGTGGCGATGCCGTTCCTGGTGATCAGCGTGGAGGGCGCGATCCGCGCCGCCGACCTGCGCTACGAGGAGGCCGCCGCCACCCTCGGCGCGGGCCGCTGGACGGTGTTCCGGCGCGTCACGCTGCCGCTGGTCGCGCCCGGCGTCGCGGCGGGCGCGGTGCTGTGCTGGGCGCGGGCGCTGGGCGAGTTCGGCGCGACGATCACGTTCGCGGGCAACTTCCCCGGCCGCACCCAGACCATGCCGCTGGCGGTCTACCTGGCGCTGGAGACCGACCCGCAGGCCGCGATCGTGCTGAGCCTGGTGCTGCTGGCGGTGTCGGTGCTGGTGCTGGCCGCGCTCCGGGACCGGTGGACGGGGGCCGCATGACCGACGCGACCGACGCGACCGGCACGACGGCCGGGACACGTGCCGGGGCCGCCGGACTGGACGCCCGGCTGGTGGTGCGGCGCGCCGCGTTCGACCTGGACCTGGCGCTCGCCGCCGCGCCCGGCGAGGTCGTCGCGCTGCTCGGCCCCAACGGCGCGGGCAAGAGCACCGCCCTGCGCGCCCTGGCCGGGCTCGTCCCGACCGCCGGCGGGCACGTCCGCGTGGACGGGACCGACCTGCGGCACCTGCCGCCCGACCGGCGCGGCATCGGCATGGTGTTCCAGGACTACCTGCTGTTCCCGCACCTCAGCGCGCTGGACAACGTCGCGTTCGGGCTCCGCTGCCAGGGGCTGGGCAGGAAGGCCGCCCGCGCCCGCGCCGCCGCGTGGCTGGACCGGGTCGGGCTCGCCGAGCACGCCGCCGCCCGGCCGCGCGCCCTGTCCGGCGGGCAGGCCCAGCGCGTCGCCCTCGCCCGCGCGCTGGCCGTCGAGCCCCGCCTGCTGCTGCTGGACGAGCCGCTGTCGGCCCTGGACGCCCACACCCGGCTGGAGATCCGCGCCGCCCTGCGCCGCCACCTGGCGGGCTTCGCCGGCGCGGCGGTCCTGGTCACCCACGACCCCTTGGACGCCATGGTCCTCGCCGACCGCCTGGTCGTCGTGGAGGACGGCCGCCTGGTCCAGCGGGGCTCGCCCGCCGAGATCGCCCGGCGGCCCCGCACCGACTACGTGGCGCGCCTGGTCGGCCTCAACCTCTACCGAGGCCACGCCCGGGGGACGGTCGTGACGGTCCGCGACGAACAGGACGGGGACATGATCGACCTGAACGTGGTCGACTATCTCGAAGGTGATGTTTTTCTATCCTTCGCGCCAGCATCGGTTGCCCTGTACCGCACCCGCCCCGACGGCAGCCCCCGCAACCTGTGGCAGGCGCGCGTGGGGGGCGTGGAACGCCAGGGGGACCGCGTGCGCGTGCAGTTGGAGGGTCCGCCGCTGTCCGCCGCCGCCGACGTGACCCCGGCGGCCGTCGCGGAACTGGAATTGATCGAGGGCAGCACGATATGGGCCGCGGTCAAGGCGGCCGAAACGCACGTATACCCAGCCTGACCGTCTTCATGCGGACGGTGGAAACCCGCCCGTAACGGGGTCATCCGAGGTGAGATCAATCACAAACGGGTACCAAGACCCCTCAAATGGGGGACCGAGTGGTCCAGACCAAATGGCAAAAACGCAGGGTCTTGTTCATGATGCAGAGATCCTGCGAACTGCTGAAGGAGTTGCCCGTGTCCAACCAGATCCCCGGCCTCGACCAGGCCCCCACCAGTCACGCCGAACTGATTGACTGGGTGCGCGGGATCGCCGAGCTGACCCAGCCCGAGCGAATCGAATGGTGCGACGGCTCGGATGCCGAATGGGAGCGTCTGACCGACCTCCTGGTCGAGCAGGGCACGTTCAAACGCCTCGACCCGAACAAGCGGCCCAACAGCTTCTACGCGGCCTCCGACCCCAGCGACGTCGCGCGAGTAGAGGACCGCACCTACATCTGTTCCGAGAAGGAAGAGGACGCCGGCCCCACCAACAACTGGATCGCGCCCGCCGAGATGCGCGAGACCTTCGGCGAGCTGTTCAAGGGGAGCATGAAGGGCCGCACCATGTACGTGGTGCCCTTCTGCATGGGCCCGCTCGGCGGCAACATCTCCCAGCTCGGCGTCGAGATCACCGACTCGCCCTACGTCGCCGTCTCGATGCGGATCATGACCCGGATGGGCACGCCCGCGCTGCGCCTGATCGAGGAGCGCGGCCAGTTCGTCAAGTGCGTCCACTCCGTCGGCGCGCCGCTGGAGCCGGGGCAGCAGGACGTCCCCTGGCCGTGCAACTCCACCAAGTACATCTCGCACTTCCCCGAGACCCGCGAGATCTGGTCCTACGGCTCCGGCTACGGCGGCAACGCCCTGCTGGGCAAGAAGTGCTACGCGCTGCGCATCGCCTCGACCATGGCCCGCGACGAGGGCTGGATGGCCGAGCACATGCTCGTCCTCAAGCTGACCCCGCCGAACGGCGAGGCCCGCTACGTCGCCGCCGCGTTCCCGTCGGCCTGCGGCAAGACCAACCTCGCCATGCTGGAGCCGACCATCCCCGGCTGGAAGGTCGAGACCATCGGCGACGACATCGCCTGGATGCGCTTCGGCGAGGACGGCCGCCTGTACGCCATCAACCCCGAGGCCGGGTTCTTCGGCGTCGCCCCGGGCACCGGCGAGACGACCAACGCCAACGCCGTGAAGACCCTGTGGGGCAACAGCATCTTCACCAACGTCGCCCTGACCGACGACGGCGACGTGTGGTGGGAGGGCCTCACCGACGAGCCCCCGGCCGGCCTGACCGACTGGAAGGGCAACCGCTGGACCCCCGGGTCCGACACCCCGGCGGCCCACCCCAACGCCCGCTTCACCACCCCGGCGTCGCAGTGCCCGATCATCGCGCCGGAGTGGGAGGACCCCAAGGGCGTGCCGATCTCGGCGATCCTGTTCGGCGGCCGCCGCGCCAGCGCCGTGCCGCTGGTCACCGAGGCGTTCGACTGGCAGCAGGGCGTGTTCCTGGGCGCCAACGTCGCCTCCGAGAAGACCGCCGCCGCCGAGGGCAAGGTCGGCGAGCTGCGCCGCGACCCGTTCGCGATGCTGCCGTTCTGCGGCTACAACATGGGCGACTACTTCGCCCACTGGCTGAAGATCGGCAAGTCCACCGACGCCGAGAAGCTGCCGCGCATCTACTACGTCAACTGGTTCCGCAAGAACGCCGACGGCAAGTTCATCTGGCCCGGCTTCGGCGAGAACAGCCGCGTGCTCAAGTGGATCGTGGACCGGCTGAACGGGCAGGCCGACGCCGTCAAGACCCCGATCGGCCACCTGCCGACCAGGGCGGCGCTGGACACCGACGGCCTGGACATCTCCGAGCAGGACCTGGAGACCCTGCTGTCGGTCGACACCGAGGTCTGGAAGGAAGAGGCCGCGCTCGTTCCCGAGCACTTCGAGACCTTCGGCGACCACCTGCCCAAGGAGCTGTGGGACGAGTACAACGCGCTGGTCAACCGCCTGGGCGAGTGACCTGAGCAGGTAGGGGACGGCCCCGGGAGATATCCCCCGGGGCCGTCCCCTTCCTCGTTGACCGGGTGCTTTTGCCCAATCCGGGACGTTCCTTGGTCTTGCCGACCACGCCGCCCGGCTAGCCCTGCACTAGGGCCCCGTGATCGCCGCGGGGCGGGGCGGCGCGTCTCGGGGGAAGCCTTGGCCAGCACACCGTTCGGCTCGATGTCCGACGATCCGTTCCGCGGGTTCGAGTACCTGACGGGGAGGCTGTCCGGCGCGCCCGAGTCCTGGCCGCCGCGCCCCGGCGGGGTGCAGCGGGTGGACGTCGGCGGCATGCTGAGCGGTCCCGGCCGGGAACTGCTGGCCCAGGCGCTGCAACGGGCCGCGCGGCGCGGCGCGCCCGACCTGGACGTGCTGGACCTGCTGGGCGCCGCCGCGCGGACCGACCCGGCGCGCGGGCTGCTGCGCGCCGCCGGGGCCGAACCGGACGCGCTGCTGGCCCGCGTCGGCGACCTCACCGGCTCCGGCACGCCCGGCGAGGCGCCCACCACCCTCACCCCGGCCGCCAAGCGGGCGCTGCTGGACTCCCAGCGGATCTCGCGGGCGCTCCAGGCCGGCTACATCGGGCCCGAGCACCTGCTGCTGGCGCTGGCCGCCAACCCCGACGCGGCCGCCGCGCGACTGCTGGCCGCCCAGGCCGAGTTCGGCGCCCGCCCGCTGCGCCGCGCCCTCCGGCGGGAGGTCGACGACCCGCTGTCGCGGATGCTGCTGAACGGCGAGATCCCCGAGGGCGCGCACGTCCGGATCGACGCGGGCGACGACGTCGCCCTGGCCATCGACGTCCACTCGGCCCCCGTCACGGGCACGGCCACGGTCGCGGGCACGACCACGGGCGCCGACAACACGGGAGGTACCGATGTTTGACATGATCACCCGCAACTGGTGGGTGCTGGCGCTGCGCGGCCTGTTCGCCGTGCTGTTCGGGGTGCTGGCGCTGTTCCGCCCGGAGATCACCCTGTGGGCCATGGTGGTCGTGACCGGTGCCTACGCCCTGGTCGACGGGGTGTTCGGCCTGCTGGCGGCGGTCGGCGGCCGGGGCGGGGCGGCCCGCTGGCTGCTGGCGCTGGTCGGGATCGCGGGCATCGCGTTCGGCATGCTGGCGCTGCTGCGGCCCGGCCTGACCGCGCTGGCGCTGCTGTACCTGATCGCCGGCTGGGCGGTCGTCACCGGCGTCATGGAGATCATCGCGGCGTTCGGGCTGCGCCACGAGGTCGACGGCTCCTGGACCTACGCGCTGACCGGTCTGGTGTCGGTGCTGTTCGGCGTGCTGCTGTTCGCCTGGCCGGTGGACGGCGCGCTGGCGATGGTGCGGGTCGTCGGGATCGTCGCGCTGGTGTTCGGGGCGCTGCTGATCGGCGGGGCGTTCCGGGCCCGCGCCCTGGGCAGGCGCGCCGCCGAGCGGTACCGGCACCAGGCCGGGTCCGGCGGGACGTCGGCCGCGCCGCTGTAGGGCCCGCGGGAGTGGACGGGGGGTTCCACGCGCCGCCCGGCCTCATAGGATGCCGGACATGACGCGTCTGGAGTACAGGGTCAACGAGCTGACCGTGGGACAGCTCGCCGAACGCAGCGGGGTCGCGGTCTCGGCGCTGCACTTCTACGAGTCCAAGGGCCTCATCACCAGCCGCCGCACGGCCGGCAACCAGCGGCGCTTCTCCCGCGACACGCTGCGCCGGGTCGCGTTCATCAAGGTCTCCCAGCGGGTCGGCATCCCGCTCGCCACGATCAAGGAGGCGCTGGAGACGCTGCCGTGCGAGCGGACCCCCACCGCCGAGGACTGGGCGCGGCTGTCGGAGATGTGGCGCGCCGACCTGGACGAGCGCATCGAGCAGCTGCGCAAGCTGCGCGACAGCCTCGACGACTGCATCGGCTGCGGCTGTCTGTCCATCCGCAAGTGCGCCCTGGCCAACCCCTACGACCGGCTCGGCGACCAGGGGCCCGGGCCGCGGCGGCTGCTGGTCCGCCACGACCCCGGCGAGGACGCCGCCCCGGCCCCGGTCGCGGTCGGGACCGGCGGGGACGCCGGGCCGGACTGCTGCGACCCCTGCGCCCCCGCCGACCGCTGACCGGACGCCGCCCGCCCTAGCGGGTGCCGCGCGTGGAGCGGGTGCGCGGGTCCAGGCGGCGCGGCATGGGGGCGCGGCCCGGCGGCTGGGACGGCGCCTGGGACGGCGCCTGGAGCTTGGGGATGGGCAGCTCGGCGGGCTCGTCGGCCAGCGTGACCTCCTCGCCGTGGTGCAGCAGCTTCAGGCCCCGCCCGTCCAGCAGCTCGTAGACGGCGCTGTCGTGGGTGACGGTGACCTTGATCCGGTTGTCCCGGTAGCGCATCCGGAACGCCATGCGGCTGATCCCGGCGGGCAGCCGCGGCGCGAACCGCAGCACCCCGTCCGCGGCCCGCATCCCGCCGAACCCGGCGACCAGCCCCGACCACGCCCCGGCCATCGACGCGATGTGCAGGCCGTCGCGGGTGTTGCGGTTCAGGTCGTGCAGGTCCAGCAGCGCGGTCTCGCCGAGGTAGTCGTGCGCCAGGTCCAGATGCCCCACCTCGGCGGCGATCACGGCCTGGGTCTGCGCCGACAGCGACGAGTCCCGGACGGTGATCGCCTCGTAGTACTCGAAGTTGCGGGCCTTCTGCTCGGGCGTGAACGCCTCCCCGCACAGGTGCATCGCCAGCACCAGGTCCGGCTGCTTGACCACCTGCTTGCGGTACAGGTCGAAGTAGGGGAAGTTCAGCAGCAGCGGGTACTGGTCGGGCTTGGTGGCCTGGAAGTCCCAGCGGGCGTGGTTGGTGAAACCCTCGCTCTGCGGGTGCACGCCGAGCCGGTCGTCGTAGGGGATCAGCATCGCCGCGGCCGCGTCCCGCCAGGAGGCGGCCTCCTCGGTGGTCACCCCGAGCCGGTCGGCCAGGTCGGGGTGGCGCATCGCCATGTCGGCGGCCTCCTGGAGGTTCCGCCGCGCCATGAGGTTGGTGTAGACGTTGTTGTCGACCACGGCGGTGTACTCGTCGGGGCCGGTGACGCCGTCGATGCGGAACACGCCCTCCACGTCGTGGTGGCCGAGTCCGCGCCACAGCCGGGCCGTGTTGACCAGCAGCTCCAGCCCGACCTCGCGTTCGAACCGCTCGTCCCGCGTGGCGTCCACGTACCGCACGACCGCGTCGGCGATGTCGGCGTTGATGTGGAACGCCGCCGTGCCCGCGGGCCAGTAGCCCGACGTCTCCTGCCCCCGGATCGTCCGCCACGGGAACGCCGCGCCCGGCAGCCCGAGCTGCTGCGCGCGCTGCTGCGCCAGCGACAGCGTCATGTGCCGCCAGGCCAGGGCGTCGGCGGCGGCCGGGGGGTAGGTGTAGGTCAGCACCGGCAGCACGAACGTCTCGGTGTCCCAGAACGTGTGCCCGTCGTAGCCGGGGCCGGTGAGGCCCTTGGCGGGGATCATGCGGCGTTCGGCGCGGGCCCCGGACTGCAGGATGTGGAACAGCCCGAACCGCACCGCCTGCTGGATCTCGGCGTCGCCGTCGACCTCGACGTCGGCGCCGCACCAGAACTCGTCGAGGAACTCGCGCTGCTCGCGCAGCAGCCCCTCCCAGCCGGTGTGGCGGGCGCCCGCCAGCGCCGCCACCACCTGGTCGTGCAGCGCGGGCCGGGACCGGCGGCTGGACCAGCCGTAGGCGACGTACTTGACGATCCGCAGCTTCTGGCCGGGCTCCAGCCGGGTCGCGACCGTCAGCCGCCCCACGTCCGGGGAGCTCTCGGTGTCCAGCTCCATCGACTCGGGGCCGTCGATCTCGTGGGACATGCCCGCCGCCATCCGCAGGCCGCTCTCGCGGGTGTGGTGCAGCAGCAGGACCTTGGTGCCGTTGGCGACGTGCTCCTCGCTCACCAGCGGGGAGTCCAGCACGGCGGACTCGCGGGGGTCGCGGCCGGACCGCGGCAGCGCCTCGTTGGCGACCAGCTCGGACTGGGCCACGACGCGGACGGAGTGCCCGACCGGCTCGACCTCGTAGCAGATCGCCACCACGGCCCGCTGCACCAGCGACACCATCCGCACCGACCGGATCCGCACGGTGCGCTCGGCGGGGGAGGTCCACTCGACCTCGCGGGTGAGGGTGCCCGCCCGCATGTCCAGGATGCGTTCGTGGTGGTGCAGGCGGCCGTAGCGCACGTCGAACGGCTCGTCGTCCACCAGCAGCCGGATCAGCTTGCCGTTGGTGACGTTGATGACGGTCTGTCCCTCTTCGGGATAGCCGTAGGCGGTCTCGGCGTGGGGCAGGGGGCGTTCCTCGTAGAGGGAGTTGAGGTAGGTGCCCGGCAGGCCGTGCGGCTCTCCCTCGTCGAGGTTGCCGCGGATGCCCACGTGCCCGTTGGCGAGCGCGAACACCGACTCGCTCTGCGCGAGCCGGTCCAGCCGCAGCTCGCTCTCGCGCACGCACCACGGCTCCACCTCGTACATCGGGCGGGGCGTGCTCTGCTCTTCCTCTCGCGCGGCGCGCTGTGTCATGCGTCCTCCAGCAGCTCCGACAGGTCGCCGACCACCACGTCGGCGCCGTGCTCGGCCAGGGCGGCGGCGTGCTCGTCGTCCACCCGGTTCACCCCGACGACGTAACCGAACTTTCCGGCGCGTCCCGCCTCGACCCCCGCCAGCGCGTCCTCGAACACGGCGGCGCGGTCGGCGGGGACGCCCAGCTCGCGCGCGCCCTCCAGGAACGTGTCGGGGGCGGGCTTGCCGGGCAGGTCGCGTTCGGCGGCCACGACCCCGTCGACCCGGGCGTCGAACAGGTCGGTGATCCCGACGGTCCGCAGCACCTCCACGGTGTTGGCGCTGGAGGACACCACGGCGGTCTTCAGGCCGTTGCGGCGGGCGCGCCGCAGGTACTCGACCGAGCCGTCGAAGACCTTGACGCCCTGCTCGCGGATGAGCTGGAGGACCAGCTCGTTCTTGCGGTTGCCGAGTCCGCGCACGGTCTCCCTGGCGGGTGGGTCGTCGGGTGTCCCCTCCGGTAGCTCGATCCCCCGCGACCGCAGGAACGAGCGCGTGCCGTCCTCGCGGCGCTTGCCGTCCACGTACCGGCCGTAGTCCTTGTTCGGGTCGAACTCGCGGAACGGCTCCCCGGTGCGCTCGGCGCGGGCGCGCAGGTACTCGTCGAACATCCGCTTCCAGGCGGCGGCGTGGACGGAGGCGGTGTCGGTCAGCACCCCGTCCAGGTCGAACAGGCACGCGTCGATCTGCTCGGGCAGTCCCAGCATCGTTCCTCTTCCGGCGGCGTTTTTCGGTAAAGACCGTGTGGTCCCACCTTCACGGCTCTTCCCAGCCGGAACAAGGACATGCCGCCGGGAGTTGCCCGAACCAGGAGAGGAACCCGCTGCGTACCACGCGGTGGTGACCACACGAAGGAGAAGGCGATGCAGAAGGCGCAGATCGGCGTGACCGGACTGGCGACGATGGGCCGCAACCTGGCCCGGAACTTCGCCCGGCGCGGCCATACCGTGGCCGTTCACAACCGGACCGCCGCGCGCACCAAGGCCCTGGTCGAGGAGTTCGGGCACGAGGGGACGTTCGTGCCCGCCGAGACGGCCGAGGAGTTCGTCGCCGCCCTGGAGCGCCCCCGCCGCCTGGTGGTCATGGTGAAGGCGGGCGCGCCCACCGACGCGGTGATCGACGAGTTCGCGCCGCTGCTGGAGCCCGGCGACATGATCGTGGACGGGGGCAACGCGCACTTCGCCGACACCCGCCGCCGCGAGGCCGCCCTCCGCGAACGCGGCATCCACTTCGTCGGGGCCGGGATCTCCGGCGGCGAGGAGGGCGCGCTGAACGGCCCCAGCATCATGCCGGGCGGCCCGGCCGAGTCCTACGAGGCCCTGGGGCCGCTGCTGGAGTCGATCGCCGCGAACGTGGACGGCGTGCCGTGCGTCACCCACATCGGTCCGGACGGGGCCGGACATTTCGTGAAGATGGTGCACAACGGCATCGAGTACGCCGACATGCAGTTGATCGCCGAGTCCTACGACCTGCTGCGGCACGCCGCCGGGCTGTCCCCGGCCGAGATCGCCGAGGTGTTCCGGACCTGGAACACCGGGCGGCTGGAGTCCTACCTGATCGAGATCACCGCCGAGGTGCTGGCGCACACCGACGCCGCGACCGGGGAGCCGTTCGTGGACGTGGTGCTGGACCGCGCCGAGCAGAAGGGCACCGGCCGCTGGACCGTGCAGACCGCCCTGGACCTCGGCGTCCCGGTCGGCGGGATCGCCGAGGCGGTGTTCGCGCGGTCGGTGTCGGGCCACGCCGACCTGCGGGAGGCGGCGCGGGACCTGCCGGGGCCGGCGCGCGAGGCCACCGAGGACGCCGCGTTCGCCGACGCCGTCGAGCGGGCCCTGTACGCCTCCAAGATCGTCGCGTACGCGCAGGGCTTCCACCAGATCCAGGCCGCCAGCGCCGAGTACGGCTGGGACGTGGACCTGGGCGCGGTCGCCACGATCTGGCGCGGCGGCTGCATCATCCGGGCCCGCTTCCTGGACCGCATCCGCGCCGCCTACGAGGCCGACCCGCGCACGGTGACGCTGCTGACCGACGGTTACTTCGCCGAGGCGCTGGCCGAGGCGCAGGACGCCTGGCGGGGCGTGGTGGCCACCGCCGCCCGCCTCGGCATCCCCACGCCCGGCTTCTCCAGCGCCCTGGCCTACTACGACTCGCTGCGCGCCGAGCGCCTGCCCGCCGCCCTCACCCAGGGCCAGCGCGACTTCTTCGGCGCGCACACCTACCGGCGCGTGGACCGCGAGGGGGCGTTCCACACCCTCTGGTCCGACGGCCGCCGCGAGGTCGAGGCCTGACCGGCCCCCGGCTCAGCCGACCGTCAGCACGATCTTGCCGCTGGTGCGCCCGGTCTGCCCGGCCCGGTGCGCCTCGGCCACCCGCTCCAGCGGCAGGACCGTGGCCACGTGCGGGCGCAGCGCGCCCGCCTCGACCAGCCGGGTGATCTCCAGCAGGCCGCCCCGGTCCGCCTCGACGATCATGAATCCGGCGCGCCGCCCGATCGCGGCGGCCTCCTCCGCCAGGTACGCCTCGGCGGGGGAGGCCAGCGCGACCAGGACCCCGCCGGGCCGCAGGACCCGCAGCGAACGCGGCCCGTACTCGCCGCCGACCGTGTCGACCACCACGTCGACGTCGCGGACGACCTCCTCGAACGGGACCGCGCGGTAGTCGACCACCTCGTCGGCGCCCAGCTCCTTGACGAACGCGTGCTTGCCCTCGCTCGCCGTCCCGATCACGTACGCGCCGCGCGCCTTGGCGATCTGCACGGCCAGGTGCCCGACGCCGCCCGCCGCCGCGTGCACCAGCACCCGCTGCCCCGGCCGCACGCCGGCGGTGTCCACCAGCGCCTGCCAGGCGGTGAGCGCCGCCAGCGGCAGCGCGGCGGCCGTGACGTGGTCCAGCCCGGCGGGCTTGCGCACCAGGTGCCGCGCGGGGGCGACCAGGTACTCGGCGTAGGCCCCGGCGGGCAGCGGCTGGCGCGGCATCCCGTACACCTCGTCGCCCGGCGCGAACAGCGTCACCCCGGGCCCGACCGCCTCGACCACGCCCGACACGTCCCAGCCCAGCCGGACCGGGCGGCCGGCCAGCCCGCCGGTCTCCCGGTGCCACCAGTCGGTCGGGTTGACCCCGGCGGCGCGCACCCGCACCAGGACCTCGGCCGGGCCGGGCTCGGGGCGTTCCACCTCCACGATCTCCAGCGTCTCGGGTCCGCCCAGCCGGTCCTGCTCCACAGCGCGCATCGCGTCCGCTCCCTCACTGTTCTCGGTACGTGACCGACTTTCGCGGATCCGCCCGGGGCGGGCGAGTGGCCAGATGGCCATGGTGTGAAAGGATCTGGCCATGCATCGTGTCGTGGTCCTGGCGCTCGACGGCGTCTATCCGTTCGAGCTCGGCATCCCCAAGCGCGTCTTCAGCACCGCCGCCGCACCCGACGGCAGCCCCCTCTACGACGTGGTCACCTGCGGGCTGACCAGTGGTCCCGTCCGGACCGACGCCGACTTCGCCATCCACGTCGAGCACGGCCTGGAGGCGCTGGAGGCCGCCGACACCGTGGTGATCCCGCCGTTCGTCTGCGACCCGGCCGAGGACCGCGAGTGGCTGCCCGGTCCGCTGGCCGAGGCGCTGACGCGGCTGCGGCCGGGCACCCGCCTGGTGTCGATCTGCACCGCCTCCTACGTGCTGGCGGAGGCGGGCCTGCTCGACGGACGTCCCGCCGCGACCCACTGGAACGAGGCCGAACGCTTCCGGCGCCGCTTCCCCGACGTCCGGCTGGACCCCGACGTGCTGTTCGTCGACGACGGCGACCTGCTCACCGCCGCCGGGGCGGCCTCCGGCATCGACCTGTGCCTGCACCTGGTCCGCCGCGACCACGGCAGCGCCGTCGCCAACCGCACCGCGCGGCTGTGCGTGGTGCCGCCCTGGCGCGAGGGCGGCCAGGCCCAGTTCATCGAACGGCCGGTGCCCGAGCCGCGCGACACCTCCACGGCCGCGACCCGCCAGTGGGCCCTGGAGCACCTGGACCGGCCGCTGACCCTGTCGGACCTGGCCCGCCACGCGCGGATGAGCGTGCGCACCTTCTCCCGCCGCTTCCGCGACGAGGTGGGCCTGACCCCCGGCCAGTGGCTGACCCGCCAGCGCGTCGAGCACGCCCGCCGCCTGCTGGAGACCACCGACCTTCCGGTGGACCGGGTCGCGGCCGAGTCGGGCTTCGGCACGGCCGCGTCCCTGCGCCAGCACATGGCCGCCACCCTCGGGGTCCCGCCGAGCGCCTACCGGCAGACGTTCCGCGCCGAGGCGCCGGCGGTCACCCGGCGGTGACCAGGCGGCGGATCGTGAGGGGTTCGGCGAGGACCAGGTCCAGGACCTGCCGGACGTGCCGGAAGTGCGGGGTGGCGAAGTGCTCCTCCAGCGCGTCCGGGCCGGTCCACTCCTCGACGACCACCATGCGGGCGGGGTCGTTGGGGTCGGCGTAGGGGCGGTAGGCCAGGCAGCCGGGCTCCTCCAGGGAAGGCTCGATCATCGCCTCCAGGGCGGTGCGGAGCCGGTCCTCGTGGCCGGGGGAGGCCAGGCACTCGGCGACGACGTACAGCGACACGGGGTTCTCCTCGGGGAGGGGCGCGGTCAGGGGCGGGCGGGGCCGGCGCCCGCGCCGGTCGTGGTGATCGCGGTCGCGATCTCGTCCAGGTCGGCCGGGGTCAGCGCGAGCGAACCGGCGTTGATCCAGCCGTCCACCTGGGCGGGGCGGCGCGCGCCGACGATCGCGCCGGTGATGCCGGGCCAGGCCAGCGTCCAGGCGATGGCGACCTCGGCCACGGTCGCGCCGTGGCGTTCGGCGACCGGGCGCAGCGCGTCGGCCAGCGCCAGGTTGGCGGCCAGCCCGGTGGTGAAGTCGGCGTGCCCGGAGCGCCAGTCGTCGGCGGGCAGGTTCGCGGCGCGTTCGGCGGTGAACGCGCCGGTCAGCAGGCCCGACTGGAGCGGCGAGTAGACGATCACGCCGGCGCCGTGCGCGTGCGCCCAGGCGATCTCCTCGGCGGCCGAGCGGTTGATCGCCGAGAACGGCGGCTGGACCGCGTCCACGTGCGCGACCTTCTCGGCGCGGTCCAGCAGGTCGGGGGCGTGGTTGGACAGGCCGATCGCCCGGACCTTGCCCTCGGCCTTCAGGTCGGCCATGACCTGCCAGTACTCCTCCAGCGGGGTGGCGTTGGGCGACACCGCGCCGAACCCGCCCCCGGCGTACTCCAGCGCCTCGCCGGTGTCGGGGTAGTGCACCTGGTACAGGTCGATCGTCTCCAGGCCCAGGCGGCGCAGCGAGTCCTCGACCTCGCGGCGGACGCTGGCGGGCTTCATGATCCGGCGCGGGGACGCCTCGGGGTCCTCGGGGTCCCAGACCAGCCCGGCCTTGGTGAAGACCAGCGGGCGGTCGGCCTCGGGCAGGCCGGCGACCGCGCGGCCGACCAGCTCCTCGGAGTGGCCGAGGCCGTAGACGGCGGCGGTGTCGATCCAGTTGACGCCGGACTCCACCGCGTGCCGGATCGCCGCGACCGACTCGGCGTCGTCGGTGGCGCCCCACGCGAAGCGCCAGCCGGAGCCGGACACCGCCCAGGAGCCGAAGCCCACGGTGGTGATGTCCATGCCGGTGGTGCCGAGCGGGCGGGTGGGAAGGGTGGTCATCGTCGAACGCTCCTCGCGGTTCGGATGCCGGAGCCGTTCCGGCGATCACCACTCTGGCCACCGGCGAGGGGGTTACCCAGTGGCGGCCGGAGCCTGGGCACGGCATGACCAGGCTCGCGGACGGGCGGGCCGGGATACTGGCCGCATGGCTCTGGACAGGCGTGCGGAACTCGGCGAATTCCTCCGGTCCCGGCGGGCCCGGCTGCGGCCCGAGGAGGTGGGGCTGCCCGACTACGGCGGGCGCCGCCGCGTCCCCGGCCTGCGCCGGGAGGAGCTGGCCCGGCTGGCCGGGGTGAGCGTGGACCACTACGTCCGGCTCGAACAGGGCCGCACGCTGCACTTCTCCGAGGCGGTGCTGGACGCGGTCGCCCGCGCGCTGCGCCTGGACCCGGTGGAGCGCGAGCACCTGTTCCGGCTGGCCCGCCCCTGGAACGGCGGCGAGACCCCCGGGCCCCAGCGGGTCCGGCCGGGCCTGCGGCGGCTGCTGGACTCGGCCGCCGACGTCCCGGCCTACATCGTCGGCCGCAACACCGACGTGCTCGCCTGGAACCCGCTGGCCGCCGCCCTGATCACCGACTTCGGCGCGCTGCCGCCCCGCCAGCGCAACCTGGCCCGCCTGGTCTGCCTGGACGAGGGCGTGCGGCACCTGTACGCCGACTGGCCCGGCAAGGTCGAGGACGTGGCCGCCTACCTGCGGCTGGACGCGGGCCGCCACCCCGGCGACCCCGCCACCGCCGCGCTGCTGGCCGAGCTGGAGGCCGCCAGCCCCGAGTTCCGCGCGGCGTGGGCCCGGCACCGGATCAGGGACAAGACGCACGGCCGCTACGTCTACCGGCACCCCGCCGTCGGCGAGCTGGACCTCGGCTTCGAGACGCTGCGGCTGCCCGACGACCCCGACCAGGCCCTGGTCGCCCACACCGTCGAGGAGGACTCGCCGTCGCAGACCGCGCTGCGGCTGCTGGCCGCCTGGGCGCGGGACGGAAAGGCGGCGACCCGGTCCTCGTGAGCGGCGGTTTGGCTCATCCAGTGGGCCGGTGAGGGCAGGATGGAGGGGTGAGTCTTCTCGATCAGCTTCCAGCCGGTGACGATGTCAGCCCCGACGCGCTCTTCGAGGCGTTCGAGTCGTGGGTGTCGGGGCGCGGCATCACGCTGTACCCCGCCCAGGAGGAGGCGTTGATCGAGGTCGTCTCCGGTTCCAACGTGATCCTGGCCACTCCCACCGGCTCGGGCAAGAGCCTGGTGGCGGCCGGCGCCCTGTTCGCGGCGCTGGCGAGCGACCAGGTCGGCTTCTACACCGCGCCGATCAAGGCGCTGGTGTCGGAGAAGTTCTTCGACCTGGTGGAGATGTTCGGCCGGGAGAACGTCGGCATGATGACCGGCGACGCCAGCGTCAACGCCGACGCCCCGATCATCTGCTGCACCGCCGAGGTGCTGGCCAACATGGCGCTGCGGGACGGCGCCGACGCCGACGTCGGCGTGGTCGTCATGGACGAGTTCCACTTCTACTCCGAGCCCGAGCGCGGCTGGGCCTGGCAGATCCCGATCCTGGAGCTGCCGCAGGCGCAGTTCCTGCTGATGTCGGCGACCCTCGGCGACGTGGCGTTCTTCCAGCAGGACCTGACCCGGCGCACCGGGCGGCCGACCGCGCTGGTCACCTCCGCCGAACGGCCCGTCCCGCTGATCTACGACTACCGGGTCACGCCGCTGCACGAGACCATCGAGGAGCTGCTCGCCGAGCGCAAGGCCCCGATCTACCTGGTCCACTTCACCCAGGCCGCCGCCGTGGAGCGGGCGCAGTCGCTGATGAGCATCAACGTCTGCACCAAGGAGGAGAAGGCGAGGATCGCCGAGCTGATCGGCGGTTTCCGCTTCACCACCCGGTTCGGCCGCAACCTGTCGCGGTTCGTGCGGCACGGCATCGGCGTCCACCACGCCGGGATGCTGCCCAAGTACCGGCGGCTGGTGGAGAAGCTCGCGCAGGCGGGCCTGCTGAAGGTGATCTGCGGCACCGACACCCTCGGCGTCGGCGTCAACGTGCCCATCCGCACCGTGGTGTTCACCGCGCTCAGCAAGTACGACGGGCACCGGGTGCGGCGGCTGCGGGCCCGCGAGTTCCACCAGATCGCCGGGCGGGCGGGCCGCGCCGGGTTCGACACCGTCGGCTTCGTCGTCGCGCAGGCCCCCGACCACGTGGTCGAGAACGAGCGGGCCCTGGCCAAGGCCGGCGACGACCCCAAGAAGCGCCGCAAGGTCCAGCGCAAGAAGCCCCCGGAGGGCTTCGTCGGCTGGGACGAGGAGACCTTCCGCAAGCTCCAGGAGGCCGAACCGGAGGTCCTGCGCTCCCGCTTCCAGGTCAGCCACGCCATGCTGCTGTCGGTGATCGCCCGGCCGGGCAACGCGTTCCAGGCCATGAAGCGGCTGCTCACCGACAACCACGAGGACCGGTCGGCCCAGCGCCGGCACATCTCCCGCGCCATCGCGATCTACCGTTCGCTGCTGGCCGGGGGCGTGGTGGAGACCCTGGAGGTCCCCGACGAGCAGGGCCGCTACGCCCGCATCACCGTGGACCTCCAGGAGGACTTCGCGCTCAACCAGCCGCTCAGCACGTTCGCGCTGGCCACGTTCGAGATCCTCGACCCCGCCTCGCCCACCTACGCGCTGGACGTGCTGTCGGTGATCGAGGCGATCCTGGACGACCCGCGCCAGGTGCTGGCCGCCCAGCTCAACAAGGCGCGCGGCGAGGCCGTCGCGGAGATGAAGGCCGAGGGCATCGAGTACGAGGAGCGCATGGAGCTGCTCCAGGACGTCGACTACCCCAAGCCGCTGGAGGAGGAGCTGCGCGCCGCCTACGAGGTGTACCGGACCGGGCACCCGTGGGTCGGCGACCACGAGCTCAGCCCCAAGAGCGTCGTGCGCGACATGTACGAACGGGCGATGACGTTCACCGAGTACACCGCCCACTACGAGCTGGCCCGCGCCGAGGGTCTGGTGCTGCGGTACCTGTCGGGCTGCTACAAGGCGCTCCAGCAGACCGTCCCCGAGTCGATCAAGAACGACGACCTGATCGACCTCATCGAGTGGCTGGGCGAGCTGGTCCGCCAGGTCGACTCCAGCCTGCTCGACGAGTGGGAGCAGCTGGCCCACCCCGCCGACGAGCCCGTCGAGAAGGCGATCGAGGAGAAGGTCACCCGGGTCACCGCCAACGCCCGCGCGTTCCGCGTCCTGGTCCGCAACGCGATGTTCCGCCGCGTCGAGCTGGCCGCCCTGGAGCGCTACCACGCGCTCGGCGAGCTGGACCCCGACTTCGGGGCCGACGCCTGGGCGGAGGCGATGGACGCCTACTTCGAGGAGCACGACGAGCTGCTGACCGGCCCGAACGCGCGCGGCCCCAAGCTGCTCCAGATCGAGGAGGTCCCCGCGGACGCGCTGTGGCGGGTCCGGCAGGTCTTCGACGACCCGCAGGGCCACCACGACTGGGGCATCAGCGCCGAGGTCGACCTCACCGGGTCCGACGAGGCGGGCGAGGCCGTGATCAGGGTGCTGGCGGTCGACCGGCTGTAGGCCGGTCGCGGGCCGGTCGCGGGG
>NZ_BCQR01000019.1 GCF_001552175.1 Actinomadura kijaniata NBRC 14229 | reverse complement strand
GGGCCGGTCGCGGGGCGGCGCCGCCCGGGTCACCCCAGCCCGGCGCGGGCGGCGGCCTCGGCCCACGCGGCGTCGTCGCCGCCCGGTTCGTGGCGGCGCAGGGGCTGGGTCGCGGCGACCAGGGCGCGCATCGCGGGCAGGTCCCCGACCAGCCCGTGGGCGCGGGCCTGGACCAGCAGGTTGCCCAGCGCGGTCGCCTCGGCCGGCCCGGCGACGACGGGCAGGCCGCAGGCGTCGGCGGTGAGGCGGCACAGCAGGTCGTTGCGGGAGCCGCCGCCGACCAGATGGATCACCGCGACGTCCTTGCCGGACAGCTCGACCGCCGCGCGCAGCGCGGCGCGGTGGCCGAGCGCGAGGCTGTCCAGGACGCAGCGGACCGTGGCGGCGGGCGAGTCGGGGACGGGCTGGCCGGTGCGGCGGCAGAACGCGGCGACGCGGGCGGGCATGTCGCCGGGAGGCAGGAACTCGGGGGCGTCGGGGTTCACCACCGACCGCAGGCCCGGGACGTCGGCGGCGGCCGCCAGCAGGGCGGGCAGGCCGGGGGAGCCCCAGACGCGCAGGCACTCCTGGAGGAGCCACAGGCCCATCACGTTGCGCAGGTAGCGGATCGTGCCGTCGACGCCCGTCTCGTTGGTGAAGTTGGCGGCGCGCCCGGCGTCGGTGAGGATCGGGCCGGGCAGCTCCACCCCGACCAGCGACCAGGTCCCGCACGAGATGTAGGCGAAGTCGTCGCCGGTCGCGGGGACGGCGACGACGGCCGAGGCGGTGTCGTGGGAGGCCACCGCGACCACCGGGGTGGCGGCGGGCAGGCCGGTCTCGGCGGCGACGTCGGGGCGCAGCGTGCCGATGGTCGTGCCGGGCTCGCGCAGCGGCGGGAACAGGCGGGCCGGGAGGTCCAGGCGGTCGAGCAGCTCGGTGGACCAGTCGCGGCGGCGCACGTCGAACAGCCCGGTGGTGGAGGCGTTGGTCGGCTCGGCGCCCTGGACGCCGGTCAGCCAGTACGCCAGCAGGTCCGGGATCATCAGCAGCCGTTCGGCCCGCGCCAGCCCGGCGCGCGCGGCCGCGAGCTGGTAGACGGTGTTGAACGGCAGGAACTGCAGCCCGCCGATCCCGTACAGGTAGGCGTCGCCGAGGTCGGCGCGGACGCGTTCCATGACCCCGTCGGTCCGGGCGTCGCGGTAGTGCACGGGGTTGCCGAGCAGGGCCCCGCCGGCGTCGAGCAGCCCGTAGTCCACGGCCCACGAGTCGATGCCGACCGACGCGACGGGACCGGCGTCGCGCAGGCCGTCCAGGACGTTGCCGTACAGGCCGAGGACGTCCCAGTACAGGGTGCCGCCCGCGCGGACGGGACGGTTGGGGAAGCGGCGGACCTCGGTCAGGTCCAGCCCGTCCCCAACGCGGGCGGTGATGACGCGTCCGCTGGAGGCGCCGAGGTCCACGGCGGCGAACCGGGGGCTCACGCGACGACCAGGACGTCGAGGGTGCGGGGGCCGTGCACGCCCTCGACGCGCGACAGCTCGATGTCGCTGGTCGCCGAGGGGCCGGACACGAAGGTGAGGGGGCGGGCCGGGTCCAGGCGCTCCAGCGCCTCGGGCACGTCGGCGACGACCCGGGCGGCCTCGACCACGACCAGGTGCCGGTCGGGGACCAGGGTCAGCGCGCGCGGACCCTGGCCGGGGCCGTGGTCGAGCACGACCGTGCCGGTCTCGGCGATCGCGACGGCGCAGCCGGTCACCGCCCCGTCGAGCGCGTCGAGGTCGGCGACCGGCGGGTCCTCGACCAGGCGGGCCGGGTCGGCGCGGGCCAGCCACGCGCGCGGCAGGCCCTCGGGAACGGCGTACACGCGTCCCGCCAGCCGGGCGGCGACCGCGCCGGGCAGTTCGGCGGGGGTGACGCGGCGCACCGTGGCGCGGTAGTGGGCGATCCGGTCGGCGAGCAGGTCCAGGACGTCGCCGGTGGAGTGGCGCCGCAGGTAGTCCCGCTCGATCGCGGCGCGGCCCGCGGCGATCTCGGCGGCGGGGCGCGGCGGGACGATGGCGTCGATCCGGGCGAGGACGCGGTCCCGGCTGTTCACGGCGCTGCTGTTCACGGCGCTGCTGTTCACGGCGCGGCTGTTCACGGCCGTCTCCCTCCGTCGGTGCGTTCCCACCAGGCGCGGAACGACTCCGGCGGCGGACGCGGGATGTCGCGGGTGTCGGTCCAGGCGCGCAGCGGGCCGGGCAGGCGGCGGGGGGTGAGGCGGCGGAACCGGCCCGCCGCGCGCTGCGCCAGGGCCAGCCGGGCGGGGGAGCGGAGCGTCCAGCCCGCCGCCGCCATCGCCGCGTCGGTCAGCGGGTGGCGGGCGCTCTCCACGGCGCGGGCCCGCAGCTCGACCAGCACCTCGGGGATGTCGATCGCGACCGGGCACGCCTCGAAGCACGCCCCGCACAGGGTGGAGGCGTAGGGCAGCGACGCGTCCACCTTCGAGCCGACGCCCCGCAACTGCGGGGACAGGATCGCCCCGATGGGCCCCGGATAGGGCGAGCCGTAGGCGTGGCCTCCGGCGCGTTCGTAGACGGGGCAGACGTTGAGGCAGGCCGAGCAGCGGATGCAGCGTAGTGCCTGGCGGCCCACTTCGTCGGCGAGGACGTCGGTGCGGCCGTTGTCGAGCAGGACCAGGTGGAAGTCCTGGCCCTCGGTCGCGCCAGTCCACATCGAGGTGTAGGGGTTCATGCGCTCGGCGGTGGAGGAGCGCGGCAGCAGCTGGAGGAAGACCTCCAGGTCGGCGAAGGTCGGCACCAGCTTCTCGATCCCCATGACCGTGATCAGCGTCCGGGGGAGGGTCAGGCACATGCGGCCGTTGCCCTCCGACTCCAGGACCACCAGCGTCCCGGTCTCGGCGACGGCGAAGTTGGCCCCGGACACCGCGACCCGGGCCGACAGGAACTTGGCGCGCAGGTGCCGCCGCGCCGCCTCGGCGAGTTCGGCGGGGGAGTCCGACAGCCCGGCCGGGGCGTCCGGCATGGCCCGGCGGAAGATGTCGCGGATCTCGGCGCGGTTGCGGTGGATGGCGGGGACCAGGATGTGGGAGGGGCGGTCGTCGCCGAGCTGGACGATCAGTTCGGCCAGGTCGGTCTCGTAGGCGGTGATCCCGGCCTCGGCCAGCGCCTCGTTCAGGCCGATCTCCTGGGTCGCCATCGACTTGACCTTCACCACCTCGGTCTCACCGGTCGCCTCCACCAGCGCGGCGACGATCGCGTTGGCCTCGGCGGCGTCGGCGGCCCAGTGCACGGTGCCGCCCGCACCGGTGACCCTCTCCTCCAGCAGCCTCAGGTAGTGGCCGAGGTGGGCGAGGGTGTGGTCCTTGATCTGCCTGGCGGACCCGCGCAGCCGCTCCCAGTCGGGTAGCTCGGCCACCGCCTCGGCGCGCCGCGCGCGGATCGTGCCGGTCGCGTGCGCGAGGTTGCGGCGCAGCAGCGTGTCGCCGACCGCCTCCCGCGCGGCCTCCGGGAACGACGGCATCCCCAGGTAGGTGGGCATCGAGCCGGTCACCGGGCGTCCCCCTCGGTCGCGGCGAGGATCTCGGCCAGGTGCAGCGCGCGCACCCCGGCGCGCCGCCGCGTCAGCGCGCCGCCGATGTGGGCCAGGCACGAGTTGTCGGCCGCGCACAGCACCTCCGCGCCGGTCCGCCGCACGGCCGCGACCTTGTCGGCGCCCATCGCGGCCGACACGTCGGCGTTCTTCAGCGCGAACGTTCCCCCGAACCCGCAGCACTCCTCCGCCCCCGGCAGCTCCACCAGGTCGATCCCGCGCACGGCGCGCAGCAGCCGCAACGGCCGGTCCCCGACCTTCAGCATCCGCAGCGAGTGGCAGGTGGGGTGGTAGGTGACGGTGTGGGGGAAGTAGGCGCCGACGTCGGTGACGCCCAGTACGTCGACCAGGAACTCCGACAGTTCGTACACCCCGGTGGGTGGCTCGACGCCGAGTGTGGGGTACCAGTCGCGGATCATCGCCGCGCATGACCCGGACGGCACCACGACCGCCTCGTAGTCGTCGAAGGTGTCGGCGAAGCGCCGTGCCAGGGGCGCGGCGTCGGCGCGGTAGCCGGTGTTGAAGTGCATCTGCCCGCAGCAGGTCTGCGCGGCGGGGAAGTCCACCTCGTGGCCGAGCCGCCGCAGCAGCCGCACGACCGCCCGCCCGGTGCCGGGGTACAGGGTGTCGTTGACGCAGGTGACGAACAGCGCGATCCGCATCCGGGTCACCGTCCCGCCGGGGCCGTGGAGTCGCGCACCACCAGCTCGGGCTGGAACAGCACCTGCTGGTGGGCGTGGCCGCGGGGGTTGTCGCACTCGTCCAGCAGCAGTTCGGTGGCGACCCGCCCGAGCCGGTAGGTGGGCTGGCGCACCGACGACAGCGGCACCGCCGCCTCGGCGCTGAACTCGATGTCGTCGTAGCCGATCAGCAGCACGTCGCGGCCGACGTCCACGCCCGCCCGCGTCAGGGCGCGCAGCATCCCCAGGGCGAGCAGGTCGTTGGCGCAGAACACCGCGTCCGGCAGGCCCTCCGCCAGCAGCGTCCCGGCGGCCTCCTGCCCGGCCCGCACCGTCATGGTCGGCACCACCACCTCGCGGAGCGCGCCATCGGCGGGCAGCGCGCGCCGCGCCCCGGCGGCCCGGTCGGCGCACTGGCGGATCGTCGGCGGACCGGTGACGTAGGCGATCTCGCGGGCGCCCCGGTCGAGCAGGTGGCCGACCGCCAGGTCGCCGCCGGCGACGTCGTCCACGGCGACCGAGCACTGGCGGGCGCGGGTGGCGGTGTGGTCGAGCATGACGGTGGCGATGCCGCGCTCGCGCAGCACCTCCAGCTGCCCGGCGGTGCCGTCCACCGGGGTCAGCAGCACCCCGCGGACCCGCTGCTCGGCGAGCATCCGCAGGTTGCGGGCCTCACGTTCGGCCAGCGCGCTGGAGCTGCACAGGATGAGCCCGTAGCCGCGCTCGTAGACGGCGTCCTCCACGCCCCGCGCGACGTCGGTGAAGAACGGGTTGGCCAGGTCCAGCACCATCAGCCCGACCGTGCGGCCCTGCCCGGCGCGCAGCGTGGAGGCCGACCCGTTGCGCACGAACCCCAGCTCGCGGATCGCCGCGTGCACGCGGTCGCGGGTGGCGGCGGCGACCCGGTCGGGGCGGTTGAGCACGTTGGACACGGTGCCGGGGGACACGCCCGCGTGCCGGGCCACCTCCCTGATCCCGACCGCGCCCCGCGCCGGATCGGTCCTGTCGCTGGTGCCCATGCCGCCCTCTCGTGCTCCCGCGGATCGCCGGTCCACTGTGGACCAGCTTCTTAAAACGTGTCAATAGCGGGAGGGCGCTGTGACGGACCCTTGACGGGTGGGAGAGCGCTGATCTAGCGTCCTCGGCACATCGGCCTTTTAAAACGTTTTACACCGAGCGGCCCCGACTTCGAGGAACGGACGCATGGCCACGGACATCGCGCGGATCAAGGCCGCGCTGCTGACCCAGCACATCGAGACGCCCTCGTGGGCGTACGGCAACTCCGGCACCCGCTTCAAGGTGTTCGCCCGGCCCGGCGTGCCCCGCACCCCGCAGGAGAAGATCGCCGACGCGGCGCAGGTGCACCGGTACACCGGGATCGCGCCCAGCGTGGCGCTGCACATCCCCTGGGACCGGGTGGACGACTACGGCGCGCTGGCGGCGTACGCGGCCGGGCACGGCCTGCGGATCGGCGCGATCAACGCCAACGTGTTCCAGGACGACGACTACATGCTGGGCAGCGTCACCAACCCCGACCCGGCCGTGCGCCGCAAGGCCCTGGACCACCTGCTGGAATGCGTCGACATCATGGACGCCACCGGCTCGCGGGACCTGAAGCTGTGGTTCGCCGACGGCACCAACTACCCCGGCCAGGACGACGTGCGCGCCCGCCAGGACCGGCTCGCCGAGGCCCTCGCCGCCGTGTACGAGCGGCTGGGCGGGGACCAGCGGATGCTGCTGGAGTACAAGCTGTTCGAGCCCGCCTTCTACACCACCGACGTGCCGGACTGGGGCACGGCCTACGCGCACTGCCTCAAGCTCGGCCCGAAGGCGCGGGTCGTGGTGGACACCGGGCACCACGCGCCCGGCACCAACATCGAGTTCATCGTGGCGCTGCTGCTGCGGGAGGAGAGGCTCGGCGGGTTCGACTTCAACTCCCGCTTCTACGCCGACGACGACCTGATGGTGGGCGCGGCCGACCCGTTCCAGCTTTTCCGGATCATGCACGAGGTGGTGCGGGGCGGCGGGCTGGACCCGGCGGCGGGCGTGGCGTTCATGCTCGACCAGTGCCACAACATCGAGCCCAAGATCCCCGGCCAGATCCGCTCGGTGCTGAACGTGCAGCAGGCCACCGTCAAGGCGCTGCTGGTGGACGCCGACGCGCTGCGCGCCGCGCAGGAGTCCGGCGACGTGCTCGGCGCCAACGCCGTGCTGATGGACGCCTACGACACCGACGTCCGCCCGCTGCTGGCCGACCTGCGCGCCGAGATGGGCCTGGACCCCGACCCGATGGCCGCCTACGCCGCCTCCGGGTACGCCGAGAAGATCGAGACCGAGCGGGTCGGCGGCGCCCAGGCCGGATGGGGGGCCTGACGGACATGGCGGAGCAGACGACGGCGCCCGAGGTGGCGCGGCTGCTGGAGCGCGCCCGCGCCCTGGGGTCCGACCCGCGCAACACCAACTACGCGGGCGGCAACGCCTCGGCCAAGGCCACCGTGACCGACCCGGTGACCGCCGGGGACGTCGAGCTGATGTGGGTGAAGGGCTCGGGCGGCGACCTCGGCACGCTCACCGAGGACGGGCTGGCGGTGCTGCGGCTGGACCGGCTGCGCGCGCTGGTGGACGTCTACCCCGGCGTCGAGCGCGAGGACGAGATGGTCGCCGCGTTCGACTACTGCCTGCACGGCCGGGGCGGCGCGGCCCCGTCCATCGACACCGCCATGCACGGCCTGGTCGACGCCGCGCACGTGGACCACCTGCACCCCGACTCCGGCATCGCGATCGCCACCGCCGCCGACGGGGAGGAGCTGACCCGGCGGATCTTCGGCGACCGGGTGGCGTGGGTGCCCTGGCGGCGGCCCGGGTTCCAGCTCGGCCTGGACATCGCCGCCGTCAGGCGGGCGAACCCGCGGGCGATCGGGGTCATCCTGGGCGGGCACGGCATCACCGCCTGGGGCGACACCAGCGAGCGGTGCCGGGCCCACTCACTGGAGATCATCCGCACGGCCGAGGCGTACATCGCCGAGCACGGCCGCCCCGACCCGTTCGGCCCGGTCGTCGAGGGCCACCGCCCGCTGCCCGAGCCCGAGCGGCACGCCCGCGCCGCCGCGCTGTTCCCGCTGCTGCGCGGCCTGGCCTCCACCGACCGCCCGCAGGTCGGCCACTACACCGACGACGAGGCCGTGCTCGACTTCGCCGCGCGCGCCGAGCACCCCCGGCTGGCGGCGCTCGGCACCTCCTGCCCCGACCACTTCCTGCGCACCAAGGTCCGCCCGATGGTGCTGGACCTGCCGCCGGACGCGCCCCTGGAGGACGCCAAGGCGCGGCTGCGCGAGCTGCACGCCGCCTACCGCGAGGACTACCGCGCCTACTACGAGCGCCACGCCGTCCCCGGCTCGCCGCCGATGCGCGGCGCGGACCCGGCGATCGTGCTGGTGCCCGGCGTCGGCATGTTCAGCTTCGGCGGCGACAAGCAGACCGCGCGCGTGGCGGGCGAGTTCTACGTCAACGCCGTCAACGTCATGCGCGGCGCCGAGGCCCTGTCCTCCTACGCCCCCATCGACGAGGCGGAGAAGTTCCGCATCGAGTACTGGGAGCTGGAGGAGGCCAAGCTGCGCCGCCGCCCGAGGCCCAGGGCGCTGGCCACGCGGGTGGCGCTGGTGACCGGCGGCGGCTCGGGCATCGGCGCGGCCACCGCCCGCCGCCTGGCCGCCGAGGGCGCGTGCGTGGTGGTCGCCGACCGGGACCCGGCCGCCGCCGGGAAGGTCGCCGCCGAGCTCGGCACCGCCGACACCGCCGTCGCGGTCGGTGTGGACGTCACCGTCGAGGAGCAGATCACCGCGGCCGTCCGCGCGGCCGTGCTGGCGTTCGGCGGCGTGGACCTGGTCGTCAACAACGCCGGGCTGTCGATCTCCAAGCCGCTGCTGGAGACCACCGCCGCCGACTGGGACCTCCAGCACGACGTGATGGCGCGCGGGTCGTTCCTGGTCTCCCGCGAGACCGCCCGCGTCATGGTCGAGCAGGGCATGGGCGGCGACATCGTCCACATCGCCTCCAAGAACGGCGTGTTCGCCGGGCCGAACAACATCGCCTACGGCGCGACCAAGGCCGACCAGGCCCACCAGGTGCGGCTGCTGGCCGCCGAGCTCGGCGGCCACGGCATCCGCGTCAACGGGGTCAACCCCGACGGCGTGGTGCGCGGCTCGGGCATCTTCGCCGGGGGCTGGGGGGCCCAGCGCGCCGCCGTCTACGGCGTCGAGGAGGAGCGGCTCGGCGAGTTCTACGCCCAGCGCACCCTGCTCAAGCGCGAGGTGCTGCCCGAGCACGTCGCGGCCGCCGTGTTCGTCCTCACCGCCGGGGAGCTGTCGCACACCACCGGCCTGCACATCCCCGTGGACGCGGGCGTCGCCGCCGCGTTCCTGCGCTGATCCCGGGCGTCCCGGCCGCGTCCGCCCGCGGCCGGGACGCCCCTCCGGGGTGCCCCTAGTCCTCGGGCCAGCCGCCGTAGGGGACGGTCAGGACCTCCATGTGGTGGCCGCTGGGGTCGTCGAAGTAGACGCCCCGGCCGCCGTCGTTGCGGTTGATCTCGCCCTCCCCGCTGCCGTCGGGGTGGGCGTAGAACCGCGCCCCCGACTCCCTGATCCGGGCGAGGATCCCGTCGAACTCCTCCTCCGGCACCAGGAACGCGCAGTGGTGCCAGCGGAAGTCGGTGGAGTCCATGTAGTCGAGGGTGACGCCGTTGCCGGTCCTCACCGGGACGAACGGCCCCCACTGCTCGCCCGCCTCCACGCCCAGGATGCGGGCCAGGAACTCGGCGGACTCCCTCTTGTCCCTGGCGGGAACGATGATGTGGTCGAGCGTCACGGACATCGTGGATCGCCTTCCTCGTCGAAGGGTCTTTCCGAAGGGGCTGTCCCTCGAGTCTGGAATCTCGATCGCGCTTGAGGTCAAGTCCCGGCGCGGGTAACGCCTGGGTGACTTTCCGTGTCCGCGCGGGCGCCCGCCGCCATGATGGGGGCGTGCGCTCCTCTCCTTCGCTGCCGCCCTCCGGCTACACGCGCGCCCTGCCGCGCCCGCCCCGTTCCCGGCTGCCCTGGACGGCGACCGCGGTCGCCACCGGGACGGCGGCGGTCGCCGTGGCCGCCGTGCTGGCGCTTCCCGGGGACCGGCCGCCGCGTTCGCTGACGGCGGGCGGCGGGCCCACGACGGGCGTGGCGGG
>NZ_BCQR01000018.1 GCF_001552175.1 Actinomadura kijaniata NBRC 14229 | reverse complement strand
GGGCGCCTGGGCCGGGGGGCCGGGCGACGGGGAGACGGCGGTCATGTCGGCTCGCCTCTCGTGAGGGTGATGGTGGTCCAGGCGCCGACGTGGATGCGGTCGCCGTCACCGACGGGGACCTCCACGTTGAGCGCGATGGGCTCGGTGGCGCCGTTGAGGCAGGTGCGGTTGCGGGAGCCGGGGTCGACCAGCGACCAGTGGTCGCCGGGGCGGGCCAGCAGCACGGCGTGGACGTGGCTGACGCCCGGGTCCTCCGGCGGCTCGCGCAGGTCGATCTCGGGGACGACGCTCTTGGACGAGCTGCGCCGCCCGATGCGGACCTGTGAACCGGTGAGCGGGATGCGGCGTTCGGGGCAGTAGGGCGGGAACGTCAGCCCCGTGTCGGGGCCGAGTTCGGCGATGACGCGTTCGAAGTAGTCGCGGTCGGCGTTCACCACCGCGAACCATCCGGTGTCCGGAGCCGTACCACCGGCCGGGGCCGCCGGGAAGGAGGGCGCGACGCTGACGGGGGGAGAGGAGGGGTCGGCGATGGTCGGCGGGTCGCCGTCGGGAGGCCGGACCAGGTCCCGCGTGGGGGGAGGCGGGGAGGACGGGCCGCCGCGCATGAGGGCGAAGTCGTAGCCGCACGCCTCGCAGAACCGGTCGGTCTTCGGGGTGCCGCAGTCCGGGCAGGGCGTGCCGGAGGAGGAGGCCCCGGCCGCCGCGCCACCCGGCGGCGCGGCCGTGCCCTCGATGAGCTCGCCGCAGACGTGGCAGTAGTCGGGGGTGGTGGACTGGTGCCCGGCGGGACAGACGACCGTGCTCAACGGCGTCACCCCTCGTCTCTGCGGGTGCGCACGGTCTTGGTGGAGGAGGTGTCCAGGGACATCTCGTCGGCCTTGTCGACGTTCTTCTTCAGCCGGATGGTGCCGGTGGCGGCGTCCTCGATGTCCACGACCTTGCGCAGCGCGGAGGTGATGGCGTCGTTGCCCGCCTCGTCGGCCAGCTGCACGGCGCGGCCCAGCCGGGCGGTGGCGGTGGCCTCGTCCCCCTGCCGGCGGGCCTCCAGGCCCTGCTGGATGACCTCGGCCAGCTCGGCCTGCCCGGTGTAGTGCGCCACCCGCTTGTTGATCTTGGTGGAGGCGGCCTCGTCGTCGGTCCAGTGCGCCAGGATGTTGCCGGTGGCCAGCACCTGTTCCGGCTGGCCGTTCGCGCCGGGCACCACCAGCTGCACCCAGGCGGCGCGCCGCTCCTTGCCGACCTCGCCCGGCTCGACCTCCACGCACAGGTGGTAGTCGCGGCTCTCGGTGCCCCACGCGCCCAGCGGGTAGTCGCCCGCCTGCGGCGCGGCCTCGGAGCGGCGGCCGGTGAGGTCCTCCACGCTCGGCAGCACCTGCTTGACGAACCGGACCTTGGCGGTCTGCGGCGTCCGCACCCGCAGCGCCACGTCGGCGACGGCCTTGCCCATCGCGGCCTCGGTCATCGCCTGGAAGTCGGCGACCAGGTCGGCGGGGTCGGCGACGATGTCGACGCTGCCCAGCAGCGCGCTGGACACCTTGCGCAGCTCGGCGACCTCCCAGTCGGTGCCGACGCCCCGGCAGTCGCACACGAACCGGCCGGTGCAGCGGGACAGCGCGGCGTCCAGCTCCTGCGGGGTCTCGTGCTGGTTCTTGCCGTCGGTCAGCAGGATCGCGTGCCGGATGCCGTCCTGGTAGGGGTCGAACAGCTGGTCGGCCAGCCGCAGCCACGAGCCGATCGCGGTGCCGCCGTGCGCCCGCAGGGCCCGCAGCGCGGCCCTGGCCTCCTGCCGGGTGCGGTCGTCGGCCGGGACGAGCCGCTGCTCGCGCGGGTAGATCATGGAGGCGGTGTTGGCGCCCGACACCACCGCGAACATCACCCCGTCGCGCAGGGTGTCGACCGCGGTCTGCGCGGCGGCGACGGCCGCGCGCAGCTTGGTGTCGGGGTAGGACATCGACCCCGAGGTGTCGATGATGATCACTTCGGCGGCGCGGGCGGAGGCGGCGGCGACCGGGCCGCCGGTGGACTCGACGGAGACGATCGCGTGCACCTCGCGCCCGCCCTCGGGCAGGTACCTGTTCTGGTCGATCGCGATGCTGAACTGCGGCTGCTCGCTCATGGCTGCTCCGTGCCGGTGAGGGTGACCGGGATGACGGCCACGGTGATGTTGTCGCGGCCGCCCGCGTCCAGCGCGTGGCGGACCAGCGCGCGGGCGGTGCCGAGGGGGTCGCGGGCGGGGTCGCCGACGGCGTCGTCGGTGGTCGCGGCCAGGGCGTCGGCGCGCGGCAGGTAGTTCCACAGGCCGTCGCTGCACACCAGGACCGTGCCGGGCCCGCCGAAGGAGTAGGTGCGCACGTTCGGCCGGATCCGGCCCGCGTCCGCGCCGAGCCAGCCGGTGATGACGTGCGCGTTGGGGTGCGCCTCGGCCTCCTGCTCGGTGAGCGCGCCCTGGGCGACCATGTAGGCCGCCCAGGAGTCGTCCTCGGTGAGCTGGGCGGGCGCGGTGAGCGCGGTGAGGTCGGCGGTGTCGGGGGCGGTGGCGTTCAGGTCGGCGGTGTCGACCTCCACCGGGTCGGCCGGGGGGAGGTCGACGCGGGTGGCGTCGGGGTCGGCGTCGGGGTCGGGCGACGGCAGCCAGTAGACGCGGCTGTCGCCGATCCAGCCGACGGTGACCGACTTCGGCGTGGTCACCGCCGACACGTAGGTGCAGGACGGGGCCTCGTGCTCGGAGGCCGCCAGCGCGGTGACGGCCTCGGCGGCCCGCTGGATCGCCGCCCGCGTCGCCGACTCGGCGTCCTCGCCCGCCGCCAGCCGGGACGCCAGTTCCGCCGCGGCGGTGTCGGCGGCCGCCCGGGACGCCTCGTGCGGGCGCGGGGACGACCCGACGCCGTCGCAGACCACGGCCGCGACGCCGGTCGGGTGCGCCGACAGCGCGAGGGCGTCCTCGTTGCGGCTGTAGCGCTTGCCGCGGTCGCTGGCGCCGACCGCCAGCGGGTGCCCGTTCGCGCCGGGCAGCTCCAGCTCCAGGTGGTCGCGGGCGGCGGGCTGGCGCAGCCCGCACCGCTCGCAGTAGCCCTCGGCGTCGATGCTGGTCGCGCCGCACCCGGTGCAGGTGCGCGCGGGCTCCGGCGGGGTCGCGCCGCCCAGCCTCTGTCCGCACGCCTCGCAGTAGCCCTCTCCGGCGTAGACCACCTCCCCGCACTGGGGGCAGGCCAGTTCGGCCGTCTTCTCCACGCTCGGTCCTCCGTTACAGCAACGTCCGGGGCCGGACCGCGTTGGCGGCGTCGATCAGTTCGCGTCGCTCCCGTCGGTCCTGCGAGTGGCGGGCCAGGGCCCGGTAGGTCTTCTCCAGTTCGCGGCGCAGCGACGGCTCGTCCAGCGGGACGCCGAGGACCTTCCCGCCCTGCCCGGGGCCCTGTCCAGGGCTCTGCCCGGCCGGCCGCCGCGTCCATTCCAGGGCGGCCTCCAGCACCTCGGCGGCGAGCCGGTCGCGCCGCCGCCCCTCCAGGTCCAGGCGGCCCAGCCGGTCGCCGACGCCGGTCAGCTCGGCGGCGGTCAGCTCGGCGGGCGGGCGGCCGCGCACGGTCGTGGTGATCGCCGCGACCTGCGCGGGGACGTACCGGATCGACAGCCGGGGCACCGAGTCCAGCACCGCGACCGCCGCCGCCCGGTCGCCGCGCGCCAGGTGGACGCGGGCCAGGCCGAACGCGGCGTTGATGTAGGTGTCGTCGGTGCGCCACACCGTCTCGTAGAGGCGGGCGGCGTCGGCGGGCGCGTGCGCCTCGCGGCAGTGGGCGAGGGCGAGCCTGGGCGCGGCCTCGCCGGGCAGCAGCGCGTAGATCTGGTCGAACCGGGGCTCGGCCTCGGCCAGGCGGCCCTCGGCCAGCAGCGCGACCGCGCGGTGCCACGCGATCCGCCAGTCGCCGGGCAGCTCGGCCTCGACCTGGTCCAGCAGGGCGTGCGCCACCGGGAACTCGCCGCTCTCGGCCCGGACGCGCGCGGTGGCCAGCAGCACCTCGGGGGTCCGCTCGGGGACGGCCGCGAGGGCGGCGGCCTGCTGGGCCGTCTCCAGCGCCGTCAGCCCGGCCACCAGCTGGGCGGCGGGGTCGGCGGCGTCCACCAGCGGGACCGGCAGGGACGCGGCGGCCACGCGCGGCGGGACCGGCGGCAGCGCCTCGCCGGTGGCGGCGGCGTCGGTGGACACGGCCGCGCCGGGCGCGAACCGCTCCGGGCCGAACAGCGTCGACTGCGCGGGGCGCGGGTGGCCGTCCTCGGCGGCCAGCACCTCGCGCAGCACCCCGGTGAGCTGCTCGGCCATCTCGACGGCGTCCTGGAACCGCGCGTCGGGGTCCCGGTGGGTCGCGCGGCGCAGGAACCGGTCGAACGACTCGAACCGCGCCAGCACCGGCACGTCGGCGCGCGGCGGCAGGTCGTACTCGTAGGTGGTCTGGTAGCCCTTGAACGTGAAGCTCATCACCGCCAGGGCCCGCCCGGCCGTGTAGAGGTCGGAGCTGACCGAGGGGCCGTGGTCGGCGATCTCGGGGGCCTGGTAGCCCTTGGTGCCGTAGATCGCGCCCTCGTCGTCGCCGATCCGCCGCACGCCGCCCAGGTCGATCAGCCGTAGCTGCTCCTCGGACTGGATGACGTTGTCGGGCTTGAAGTCGCAGTAGACCAGGCCGCGGGCGTGCAGGTAGGCGAACGCTTGGAGCACCTCCAGCGCGTAGGCGATGGCCTGCGCCAGCGGCAGCGACCCGCCGCCGTTCTCCTCGCGGTGCCGCAGCAGGATGTCCTTCAGCGACTCGCCGCCGACGTACTCCATGACGATGTAGCCGTCGGAGCCGTGCTGCACGAAGTTGTAGATCTTGACGATGTTGGGGTGCTCGACCTCGGCGAGGAAGGCGCGCTCGGCGGCGGCGGCCTCGATCGCGTCGGGGTCGGTGGTGTTGAGCAGGCCCTTGAGCACCACCCAGCGGTCGGAGACGTTGCGGTCCTTGGCCAGGTAGATCCAGCCGAGGCCGCCGTGCGCCAGGCAGCCCAGCACCTCGTACTGCCCGGCGACCAGGTCGCCGGGTCCCAGCTTGGGCGTGTAGGAGAACGCGGTGCCGCACTTGGGGCAGAAGCCCTCGGTCCGGCCCGGCTTGCCCTCGCGGGTGCGGCCGACGGGTTCCTCGCAGTTGGAGCAGCGGCGGCGCTTCTCGGGGACCCGCGGGTCGCGCATCACCGCCGCGGACGGGTCGCGGTAGGGCACGCGCGGCACCTCGACCAGGCCCGCGCCGAGCATCCCGCGCCGGGCCGAACGCCCCGAGCTGCCGCGGGTGCCGCCGGTGCGCAGGCTGCCGCTGGACAGCCCGGTGCTCGCCGAGACCGAACCGGCGGTCGGGGAGGTGCCGGTGGTGCCGGATCCGGTGGTGCCGGGTCCCGAGGTGCCGGGTCCGGTGGTGCCGGAACCGGTCGTGGCGGGACCGGTGGACGCGGCGGCCGGTGGCTCGCCGCACGTGAGGCAGTAGCCGTCCGCGATCGTGCCGCCGCAGCCGGGCTGGGCGCAGCGGTCCGGCACGGCGGACGGCGCGCCGCCGCCGGGGACGGCGCCGTTGCCGGAGGCGGTTCCGGGGGCCGGAGCCGACGAGGGGGGCATACCGCATTCGACGCAGTAGCCGTCCTGGACGGTTCCGGAGCAGCCCGGCTCGGTGCACTGGGTCATCCGTTCGCCCCTTTCGAGCGTGCGGCGATGGCCTGCTGGTAGCCGGACAGGGCCGTGGTCGCCCTGCGCAGGTCGCACGGCGATGTCCAGAGGAGTTCGCGGATCCGCCGGTAGGCGTCCGACAGCTCGGGGTCCTCGGCGAGCCCGAGCCGGGCGGCCTTCACCCGGTAGGCGTCCAGCCGCCCGCGCAGCTCGTCGCGGCGCTCCAGCAGGCCGGTGATGAGGTCGGCGGCGGTGCGCGCCTGCTCCAGGGCGGTGGCGGCGGCGCGTTCCAGGTCGGCGACGCGGACGGCCAGGTCGCTCCAGTCGCCCCGGCCGGTCGACGCGCGCAGGGCGTCGAGCCGTCCCGCCAGGACGGCCGCGGCGGCGGGCTGCGGCGGCAGCGCCGGTTCGTAGATCTTCACCAGGACCGTCTCGCGGGCCCGCGCCGCCTCCACCTCGGCGGCCGCGGCGCGCTCGATGGTGGCGCGCAGGGCGTCGAGCCGCTGGGTGAGGCCCGAACGCAGCCGGGCCACCTCGGCGATCCGTTCGCGCAGCGCGCTCAGCTCCGCGCCGATCCGGTCGAACGGCGCGGTGTCGGCACGGCCGTCGCGGCCGAGCGACAGCGGGTCGGTGCGCACGGTCGCGGCGAGCGCGTCGAGCTCGTGGCCGAGCCGTTCCAGGCCGGGATCGGACAGGTCCAGCGAGACGGCCAGGTCGGCGGCGGCGTGGCGGTCCCGCAGGGTCTCGTCCAGGCGGGTCAGCAGCGGCGACCACACCGCGTCCACGGCGGCGACGAGCCGCACGGTCTCCTCGTACAGCGGGGTCATCCGGGCGACGACCTGCTGGAGGGTCAGCCTCTCCCCGGCGGGCGGGCCGAGCAGGGTGCGCCGCTCCAGCGGCACCTCCGGGGCGGGCAGCTCCACCGACGGCCCGGCCAGCAGCCAGGTCAGCTCGGCCAGCTGGGCGGGCGCCGGGCGCGGGTGCCGGGCGCGCAGCGTCTCGGCCGCGTCCAGCACCCGCTGGTAGTGGTCGAACAGCTCCCACAGCGCGCTGGTGCGGGAGCGGATCTCCGCCTGGCGGCGGGCGGTCTCCCCGGTGAGGGCGGCCCCGTCGAGCAGCCGGTGACCGGGGTGGTCCGCCAGTTCCAGCAGCGCCGCCCCGATCCGTTCGCGCTCGTCGCGCAGATGATGCAGCGTCCGGTCCGCCTCGTCCCGGGACATCGGCGGACGGCCCGCTCCGGAGTGGTTCAACGGCGGTCCCGCAGACGACCCATGATCGACCCCCGATTCCCCCGATGGAGCTCTTAGGGAGATCAGTGTTCCGTATCGGGAGGGGTCCGCTCAAGGGGTGCGAAGTCCTACGACAAGGGGCATGCGGGGGGTTCGGAAACCCCTGCCGCGGAGCCCTCCAGAATGTCAGTGTTCGAACGTATTATCGAACCATGGCGAACGATGCGACCCACCACGAGACCGCACTCACCGCCGCCGAGATCGCCTCCCTGGCGCTCTCCCTGGCGCACCTGGGCGCCGGACCGCAGGCGGCCACGGCGCGCCGTGCCCTGCGCGGCCTGCTGGACACCGACGCCCACGCCGACGACCTGTACGGCGACCCGCACGACGCGGTGATCGCCATGACCCTGGCCACCCTGACCGACCCGATGGACGCCGCCACCGCCGACCGCGCGCGGGTGATCGCGGCGGCCATCACCGAGCACCGCGTCGTGCGGCTGTGCTACGGCGACGCCGCCGCCAACGTCACCATCCGCGAGGTGGAGCCGGTGACCTGCCTGGTCCACCGCGACCACTGGTACCTGGTGGGCTGGTGCCGGATGCGGCGCGGCGTGCGCGCGTTCCGGTTCGACCGCATCCTGGCGGTCGAGTCCACCGGGATGCCCGCCCGTCCCCGCCGCGCCGAGCGCTACCTGCCGTTCCAGCGTCGCACCGCCACCGCCGCCTGACCGCTCACGCCGCCCGGCCCGGCCGGGCGGCGTGCGGGGAAGGGCGCGGGCCACGGGGCCGTGCGGGGCGGTTCCGTGGCCCGCGTTCCCTCAGCGGCCGATCAGGCCCGGCACGGCGCGGGGCACCACGCCGGGCACCACGCTGGGCACGGTGCGGGGCACCGCGCGGGCGGCGCGCGACAGGTTCCGGCCGATCCGGCCGAGGGGCGTGCGGCAGGGGTCGGCGGCCTGCTCGGCGCGCAGCCCGTCGATGATCTCCTCGACGGCCTTGCGGGCCAGGTCGCGCACCTCGGTGACCGCCAGGTCGTCGTCGTGCGCGCCGCGCCACGGCGTGGTGTCGATGGGCTTGCCGAAGCCGAAGTACAGGCGTTCGGGGCGGGGGACCGGGGTGGGGCCGATGCCGCGCGTGACCGGCACCATCACGTCGTCGCGCGCGCCGCGCTCGCCGAGCAGCAGCCGGCCGAGGGCGCGGCCCGGGGCCAGCAGCGGGCTGTCGGGGTCCAGCACGGTCGTGAACATCTCCTCCGCGCCGACCGTCCCGAACGGCACGATCGGGCAGCCCGCCTCCACCGCCAGCCGGGCGAAGCCGAGCCGTCCCTCCCACTGCAGCCGGTAGAGCTGGTCGCGCCCGCGGGTGGCCTCCCGGGCCCCGCCGGGGAACACCACGACCATCTGGCCCGCGTTCAGCAGCGCCCGGCAGTTGTCGCGGGTGCCGTCCACCGATCCGCCCAGGTCCATGACCGTGCGCCAGCCGGGGATCATCCAGTGCGCGTGGTCGGCCACCGAACGCACCCACACGCCGCGCCGCCGGTGGATCTCGAAGAAGATCAGCGGCGCGTCGACGATCCCGTAGACGGTGTGGTTGCCGACCAGCAGCGCCGGCCCGCTCTCGGGCAGGTTCTCCAGGCCGTGGAAGACCGGGGAGGTCCAGGCGCGCCACGGCTCCAGCGCCAGGTCGGCGGCGCGGATCAGGGGCGCCGGGGGCGGGGTCCAGTCAGCGGGGGAGGCCATGGCGCGCATGCTAGGCGAAACCGACCAAGCGCCTGACACGCGGGTCAGTGCCTACTTACAAACGTGCTGGTGACGGCCCGCTGTGAGGCTCCTCACAGCAGCCCCGCGTACTCGCCCCCGTCCACCGGGATCGCGCTGCCGGTGACGAACCTGGCCTGCTCGGAGCACAGGAACGCCACGAACGCCCCGAAGTCGCCGGGGTCGCCGACGATCCCGGCCGGGATCTCGTTCGCGACCTGCTCCCAGTCGCCGCCGCGCAGCGTGCGCAGCCGCTCGGTGGCGTGGAAGCCGGGCAGCAGCGAGTTGACGGTGACGCCGTCCTTGGCGACCTCCAGCGCGAGGGTCTTCAGGAAGCCGGTCGCCCCGGCGCGGGCGGTGTTGGACAGGATCAGGGTGGGGATCGGCTGCCGCACGGTGATCGAGGTGATCGCCACGACCCGGCCCCAGCCGCGCTCCTGCATGGCGGGCACGGCGGCCTTGCACATCGCCACCGTGGACATCAGGTTCAGGTCGATCGCGGTCTGGTAGGCGTCCAGCGGGGTGGCCGCGAACCCGCCGGGCGGGGGCCCGCCCGCGTTGGTCACCAGGATGTCCACGCCGCCCAGCGCGTCCTGCGCCTCGCGCACGAACGCGGTCGCGCCCTCGGGCGTGGACACGTCGGCGACGACCGGGTGGGCGCCCTCGCCCAGCTTCCGGGCGGCCAGGGTGAGCCGGTCCCGGTCGCGCCCGCAGATCGCCACCCGTACGCCCTCGGCGGCCAGCGTTCGCGCGGCCGCGTAGCCCAGGCCGCTGCTGGCGGCCGCCACGGCGGCCCGTCGGCCGCTGAGTCCAAGATTCACTCTTGAGAGGCTATCGTCCCCGGGCGGACGCGCAGCGTACGGGCCCTGCGGCACGGCCGGTGGCGGTCGGTGGCGATTGGCGGCTTGCCGGATCCGGCCAACACCGCCGTGCGGACGGTGGAGCGTTCTAACGTCGCGGCATGGACATCACCGACATCCGTCCGTTCCGCATCGAGATCCCGCAGGAGGACCTCGACGACCTGCGCGAACGGCTGGCGAGGACCCGCTGGCCCGCCTCCCCGGCCGGGGAGGACTGGGCGCGCGGCGTCCCGCCCGGCTACCTGCGGGAGCTGGCCGAGTACTGGCGCACCGCCTACGACTGGCGGGCGCAGGAGGCCGCGCTCAACGAGATCCCGCAGTTCGCCACCGAGATCGACGGGCAGCGCGTCCACTTCCTGCACGTGCGGTCGCCCGAGCCCGACGCGCTGCCGCTGCTGCTGGTGCACGGCTGGCCGAGCTCGCCGCTGGAGTTCCGGGACGTGATCGGCCCGCTGACCGATCCGCGCGCCCACGGCGGGGAGGCGGCCGACGCGTTCCACGTCGTGATCCCGTCGCTGCCCGGCTACGGCTTCTCCACGCCGCTGGCCGGGGAGGGCTGGGGGAACCTGTTCCGCGTGGCGCAGGCGTTCGCCGGGCTGATGGACCGGCTCGGCTACGGGCGGTACGCCGCGCAGGGCACCGACGCCGGGACGGGCGTGGTCGGCATGCTGCCGATGCTCGCGCCGGGGCGGATCGTCGGCACGCACCTGACCGGGACGACGGCGGGCATGCCGTTCGGGCCGCCGCTGGACCCGGCCGCCTTCACCGGCCGGGACCGCGAGCGCGCCGAGCGCTTCAACGCCTTCCGCGAGGAGGGCTCGGGCTACCTGCACATCCAGGCGACCCGCCCGCAGACCCTCGGCTACCTGCTCAACGACTCCCCGGCCGGGCAGCTCGCCTGGATCACCGAGAAGTTCCACGAGTGGACCGACCCGGCCGCCAAGCTGCCCGACGACGCGGTGGGCCGGGACCGGCTGCTGACCGCCGTCAGCGTGTACTGGTTCAGCGGCGCGGGCGCGTCGTCGGCGCACGCCGTCCACGAGGGCGTGCAGGCGTGGAGGCAGATGGCCGCGCACCAGCCGCAGGGGGAGATGCCCCCCGGGCCGCCGACCGGGGTGGCGGTGTTCGCCGCCGACACCACGATCCGGAGCCTCATGGACCCGGACGGGCGGATCGCGCACTGGTCGGAGTACGACCGGGGCGGGCACTTCCCGGCGATGGAGACCCCGGACCTGCTGGTCAGCGACCTGCGGACGTTCCTGCGCCCGCTGCGCTCGGTATCGCGTCCCAGCGGCACCTGATTTTCCACTGGATCATCGTGTAGCCGATCACCTGGTGCCGGACATCTCGGGGTGATTCAGAAATGAGAACCCCCGGGAGGTCAGGTGTACGTGCGAAGATCACGCCCGTCCATGGCGGCACTGGCGGCGGTGGCGGGATTCGCGGTGTCGGCGGGGGGTGTGGCCTTCGGCACGCCGGTGAGCGCGTCCGCCGTGGCGCCGCCGGGTTCCGCTCGGACGGTCACGCTCATCACCGGTGACAAGGTGAGGATCAGCGGCGGCCGGGTGAGCGTGACCCCGGGCGCGGGCCGGTCCGGCGTCACGTTCCAGGTGTTCACGGTGCGCGGGCACCGCTACGTGATCCCCAAGGACGCGGCGCGCCTGGTGGGCGAAGGGCGCGTGGACCGACGGTTGTTCGACGTGACCCGGCTGGTGGCCTGGCGGTACGACGACGCCCACCGGAACGCGGTGCCCGTCATCGTCGAGAACGCCCGTGGCGTCCGTTCCGCGCAGGTCACCGGACTCGCCGGTCGGCGGTCGTTGCCGTCCCTCGGCCTGGACACCGCTGCGGTGCCCAAGAAGGACGCGGCCTCCGTGTGGCGGACCCTGGCGGGCCGGAAGGGCCGTGGACTCGCCGCTGGAAGCGTCGCCAGGCTCTGGCTCGACGGCAAACGCACGGCACGGCTCGACAAGAGCGTCCCACGGATCGGCGCCCCCGAGGCCTGGCGCCAGGGCCTGACCGGCAAGGGCGTCACGGTCGCGGTCCTCGACAGCGGTTACGACGCCGGCCACCCGGACCTGAAGGGCGTGGTCACCCGGTCGCGCGGCTTCACCGACGCGGGACCGCGGGACGTGGCCGACAAGCTCGGCCACGGCACCCATGTGGCCTCGACCATCGCCGGTTCCGGAGCGGCCTCCGGCGGCAGGCACAAGGGGGTCGCCCCGGACGCCAGGCTCGCGGTCGGCAAGGTGCTCGACGACGAGGGGAACGGAAGCGACAGCGGAATCCTGGCCGGGATGGAGTGGGCCGCGACGGAGGTCCGCGCCAAGGTGATCAATATGAGCCTGGGCGCCCCGGACGAGGACGGCGTCGACCCGGTGGAGAAGGCCGTCAACGACCTGAGCGCCCGGACGGGCACGCTGTTCACGATCGCGAGCGGCAACAACGGGCCCGGCGCGCGGACGCTCGACAGCCCCGGCGCCGCGGACGCCGCGCTCACGGTGGGCGCGGTGGACGGTGACGACCGCGTCGCCGGTTTCTCCGGCCGGGGCCCCCGGCGGGTGGACGGCGCGATCAAGCCCGACGTCACCGCTCCCGGCGTCGACATCACCGCCGCGCGGGCGGGCGGCGGATACGCCACGGCGTCCGGCACGTCGATGGCCACCCCGCACGTGGCGGGTGCGGCAGCCATCCTGGCCCAGCGGCATCCGACCTGGACGGGCGGCCGCCTGAAGGCGGCCCTCATCGGCTCGGCCGCGCCCACCCCCGGCGCCCCGGCCCCGCACCAGGGCTCGGGCCGGATCGACGTGGCCAGGGCGGTCGCCACCGGCGTCGTACCGGAATCCGGCAACGTGTCCACGTACCTGCGCTGGTCGAAGCGACCCGCGCCGGTCACCCGCGAACTGGGCTACTTCAACTCCACCGACCGGCCGGTCACGCTGAAGCTGGAGCTCCGGACCGACCGGCCGACCGGCCGGAACGTCTTCGGGCTGGTCACCACCTCGCTGACGGTGCCCCCGGGCCAGAGCGCCGCGGCCGGCCTGCGGGTCACGGGTGAGGGCGTCCCTCCGGGCGTCTACGGCGGGGTCGTCACCGCCACCGCGCCGGGGGTCTCGGTCCGCACCGTGGTCGGGGCGTTCGCCGAGCCCAAGTCCCACGACCTCGACCTCAGGCTCACCGACGCCGCCGGGCGGCCCGCCTCGAACCCGTTCTGGATCGTGCCCGCGGACATGTCGACCGAGCCGGAGGCCGTGCTGGTCCGCGACGGCGCCGTCCGGGTCAGGCTGCCGGACGGGGAGTACCGGCTGATGGGCTCCGTGCCGGCCGATGCCGAGGGCGGCGGATGCGGCGCGATGATGGCGTTCCACCCGGTCCGGCTCGACCGTGACACCACGGTGCACCTGGACGCGCGCCGGGCGACGCGGATGTCGGCGACGATCGACGACCCCGCCGCCAAACTCAGCGAGTACCGCGATTTCGCTCTCGCCTACCAGCGCGACGGCAAATCCACGGGATACACCGTGCTGACCGACTGCCCACCGGACAAGAACGGACTGTTCCCGGTGAAGGACCCCGGCCTCACCTACTACCACCACCTCTTCTGGATGAAGCAGGGCGCCGCGGGCACGCCGCCGACCCGGTTCGACGCGTATGACCTGCGCCACGGGGGGCTGCCCGCCGATCCCGCCTACGCCGCGCGGACCGCCGACATGGCCAAGGTGACCCAGACCGTCAAGGGGCAGGGACGCCCGACCACCGGATACTTCTCGCTGATGGCCGACATGCCCGGCATCAGCCCCGCGTTGATACCCGTCTGGCCGGTGAGCGCACCGTCCACCCAGACTCTGTACGTGACGTCCGACCCGCGCTTCCGGTGGTGGGCCTCCTTCTACTACGGCGAGGGGGAACCCGGATACATCACCGGCGATGCCCGGACATGGGTCAAGGGCCGCGCGAACACCGGCACCTGGAACACGGCCGTGATCGGCCCGTCGGTGGCCGGGGTGGTCAACCAGGTCCGGACGCCGTTCGGTTCCCGGGACGGCGACGAGATCGCCGTCCTGGGCGGAGCGCTCTACGGCGACAGCACCCCCGGCCGTGGAGGGTGGGACGACCGCGCCACCGGAACGATCAAGTTGCTGCGCGGCGGCAAGGCGCTGAAGACCGTGCCGCTGAGGGAGGGCGAGCTGAGGGCGAGCGTGCCCGCCGGGCCGGGCGACTACACGGTGACCGCGTCGGGCACCCGCAAGGACTCCGACAGCCCACTGTCCACCCGTGTCGACGTCAAGTGGCGGTTCGCCTCCTCCACCACCCGCAAGCCGACGCCGCTGCCCCTGCGTTCGATCCGGTTCGCGCCCAAGGGCCTGGACGGCCTGAACCGCGCCCGGGGCGGGTCGGCCACCACGCTGCCGATCTCGGTGGACGCCGTGGCCGGGACCGGGCCGGTCGCCGTCAAGAGCCTGAAGGTGTGGGCGTCCACCGACGACGGCCGCACCTGGAAGCCACTGGCACTCACGGTGAAGGGCCGTGGCTGGGTGGCCCGGGTGACCAACCCCGCTCAGGGGTTCGTCTCACTGAAGGCCGCGATGACCGACAAGGCGGGTAACGCCGTCGACCAGACGGTCATCCGGGCGTACGCCATCTCCTAGGCCACGGCCGGGGAACATCCGCCGATCTCGCACTCAGCGCGCTCCGAAAAGGCGCATGAGTGCGAGGTCGGCGGTCTTGTGCCGTGTCCCGCGGCACGGCCACCGTCCGACATCGAAGGATGGCCGCCTCACGTCCGGGCCGTCGCCGACCCGTGATCTCCAGGTGCGGCCGGAGCGTTGGGCGGGACGCCGAGCAGCCGCAGGTACATGGCGGTGACCTGGTCGACCACCTCGTCGTGCCGGGCGGGATCGGCGGTCACGATCCGCGCGAACTGCTCCAGCACCCCGGCCATGGCCTCGGCGATGGCCCGGCCCGGCGCGGCGGGGTCGGCCAGGCCCCGCGCGGTGACGCGTTCGATGTAGCGGGCGGCGCGGCGGATCGGGCGCTCCCGGATCTCCCGCCAGATCTCCTGGATCTCGGGGTCGGCCAGCGCCTGGTGCTCGATCACCGTCATCAGCTCCAGGTGCGCGGCGTAGGCGGCTAGCAGCGCCGTGATCGACTCGTGGGCGAGCGCGTGGGGGTCGTCGGCGTCCACGCCGGGCACCTCGTGCGCGGCCAGGAACGCGTCCCGCACCCGCCCGGCGACCGCCCGGAACACGTCGGCCTTGGAGGCGAAGTAGACGTAGCAGGTGGCGCGGGAGACCCGCGCCTCCTCGGTGATGTCGGCGATGGTGGTGCGGGCGTAGCCGAGGCGGGCGAAGACCCGCGCCGCGCTGTCCAGCAGCAGCGTGCGCGTCTCGCTGTCGCGCCCCGCGCGGACGGTGCGGGCCGCCCAGGGGGTCTTCGCCGGTGCCATCGGACCAGGGTAGACGCTCGGCCGGCTCAGGGCCGGGCGCCGAACGCGGGCCGCCCGGTCAGCTCGGGGAGCAGCCGGTAGGCGTCGCGGACCCAGTCGCACAGCAGGGGGCGGCTGTCGCGCGGGTCGATGAGGTCCTGCACGCCGAACCGCTCGGCGGTGCGGAACGGGGACGCCACCGCGGCCAGCCGCCCGCGGATGAGGGCGATGTCGCGTTCGGGGTCGTCGCTGCCCTGGAGCTGGGCGCGGAACGCGGCCTCCACCCCGCCCCGCATCGGCAGCGAGCCCCAGTCGCCCGACGGCCACGCCCAGCTCCGGACGGGGCGGTGCCGGTTGACGATCCCGGCCCCGCCGACGCCGTACACGCGCCGCAGGATCAGCTCGGCCTGGGGGACGCGGGCCTGGTAGACGGCGGCGATCGCGCGGGCCCCGTGGCGGATGGTGGCGCGGCGCTCGGCCGCCGACCCGATCGTCATCCCGGCCTGGTCGGTGAGGCTGACGATCGGCAGGTGGAACGTCTCGCACAGGTCCACCAGCCGGGTGACGGCCTGCGCGCCCTCGGCGGACATGGTCGCGCCGCGGAACGGGTCGGCGGCGACGACCCCGACGGGGTGGCCGTCGAGGCGGGCGAGGGCGGTGACCGTCCCGCCGCCGTACTCGGCGTACCGGAACACCGAGCCCGCGTCGAAGACCGCGTCGAGGATCGGGTCGACGCGGTAGGGGGCGCGGGGGTCGCGGGGGATCGCGGACAGCAGGTCGTCGGCGCGGCGGTCGGGGGAGTCGGCGCAGGCCGCCACGGGCGGGGTCGCGAAGACGCTGGCGGGCAGGTAGGACAGGAAGGCGCGGATCACCTCGAACGCCTCCGGCTCGGTGCGGACGAAGCGTTCGACGGTGCCGTTGCCCCGGTGGACGGCGGCCCCGCCGAGCTCCTCCTTGGTGAGGTTTTCGCCGGTCCCGCCGCGCACGACCGGGGGACCGGCGGTGAACAGCTGGCCGACGCCCTCGACCATGACCGCCAGGTGCGACATCACCAGGCGGGCCGCGCCGAGGCCGACGGTGGGCCCGAGGCAGGCGGCGACGACCGGGACCAGGGACAGGTTGTCCACGACGGCGTCCCAGGCGGGGTTGACGGGGACGTAGGAGTAGCCCGCATCCATCGCCATCTTGACGCTGCCGCCGCCGCTCGCGCCGTCCAGCAGCCGCACCATCGGCAGCCGCATCTCGCGCGCGTACTGCTCGGTGAAGACCTGCTTGGCGTGGATGGCGGCGTCGCCGGAGCCGCCCCGGACGGTGAAGTCGTCGGCGCCGAGGACCACCTTGCGGCCGTCGATCCGGGCGGTTCCGGCGACGAAGTTGGCGGGCAGGACGCCGGTGAGGTTCCCCTCGTCGTCGTAGTCGGCGAAGCCGGTGAGCGCGCCGATCTCCTGGAAGGTGCCGGGGTCGGCGAGGGCGGCGACGCGTTCGCGGACGGTGAGGCGGCCGGTGGCGTGCTGGCGTTCGACCTTGGCGGGGCCGCCCATGCGGTGGGCCAGTTCGCGGCGGCGTTCGATCTCGGCGACCTCGGCGGACCAGTCGCCGCCCGGGGCCCGCTCGGCGGCGGCCCGGCCGGGGACGTCGGCGGGTTCGAGGAACAGCAGCGCCGCGCCCTCGTCGACGAGGTCGCCCTTGGCGGCGTTGAGGAGGCGGACGACGCCCCCGGCGTCGGCGCGCACGACGTGCTCCATCTTCATGGACTCCAGGGCCATGAGGGGAGCGCCCCGGTGGACGCGGTCGCCCTCGGCCACCTCGACGCCCACCACGACGCCCTGTATGGGGGCGGGGACGGGCACCGTTCCCTCGGGGGCGGGGGTCCGCGTCGCGGTCTCCTCCCGGAGGGGTTCGGGGGCGGTGAGAAGGGGGCGGTGCCCGGCGGCCAGGAGCTCGTCGAGGTGGTCGGGGACGAAGGCGGTGTCGGCGCCGGGCAGGCCGGGGTGGCGCAGGACGGCGCGCAGCAGGCCGATGTTGGTGGGGACGCCCTCGACCTGGAACTCGGCGAGGGCCCGCTCGGCGCGGGCGCGGGCGGCGTCCTGGTCGGGACCCCAGGCGATCACCTTGGCGAGCAGGGAGTCGTAGCGCAGGCTCGTGCGGTAGCCGGTGTAGCCGTAGGTGTCGACGCGCACGCCGGGGCCCGACGGCGGGGTGAAGGCGGTGAGGGTCCCGGCGCGGGCGCGGGGCGTCCCGTCGGGGTCGACGGTCTCGGCGTTGACGCGGGCCTGGATGGCGACGCCCCGGACCCGCGGGGTGCGCGCGAGCCCGACGTCGGCCAGCGTCGCGCCGTAGGCCAGGCGGATCTGCGTCTGGACGAGGTCGACGCCGGTGACCTCCTCGGTGACGGTGTGCTCGACCTGGAGCCGGGGGTTGGCCTCGATGAACCAGAACTCGTCCCCGCGCACCAGGAACTCGACCGTGCCGAGCCCCTCGTAGCGGACGCGCCCGGCCAGCGCCGTGGCGGCGTCGAGGACGCGTCGGCGCAGGTCGCCGGGGAGGCCGTGGGCGGGGGCGATCTCGACGAGCTTCTGGTGGCGGCGCTGGACGCTGCAGTCGCGCTCCCACAGGTGGACGACGCCGGTGCCGTCGCCGACGACCTGCACCTCGATGTGGCGGGCGCGTTCGACGAGGCGCTCCACGTACAGGTCGCCGTCGCCGAACGCCTGGAGCGCCTCGGAACGGCAGCGCTCGTAGGCCTCGTCCAGTTCGCCGACGTCGCGGACGGCGCGCATGCCGCGTCCGCCGCCGCCGGACAGGGCCTTCACCATGACGGGCCCGTGCTCGCCGACGAAGGCCCGCGCCTGTTCGAGCGTGGTCGGCCCGGTCGTCCCCGGCACCACCGGGATCCCGGCCTCGCGCGCGACGTCCCTGGCCCGCGCCTTGTCGCCGAACAGCTCCAGCACCTCGGGCCGGGGCCCGACGAAGACGAGCCCGGCCTCGGCGCAGCGGCGCGCGAACCCGGCGTTCTCGCTCAGGAACCCGTAGCCGGGATGGACGGCGTCGCACCCCTCGGCGAGCGCGGCCTCGACGATCGCCGCGCCGTCCAGGTAGGCGGCGACGCCCTCGCCGGGCAGCGCGCGGGCGGACTCGGCCCGCCTGACGTGCGCCGACGCGGCGTCGTCCCGCGCGAACACCGCCGTGCTCGGCAGTCCCAGCGCGTCGGCCGCGCGCATCACCCGCACGGCGATCTCACCTCGGTTGGCCACCAGGATCCCGGTCATCGGCTCCCACCTGCGCGTTGACATTGACGTCAACGACATCTTGGGGGCGGGCGGTGATCTCCGCAAGGGTGTCGGTGGCGGTGGACAGCGTGCGGCCCGTTCGTTCGCGGAGTGAGGCGAGGGAGTTGCGCATGGGCGCGAAGACGGGGCTGCTGGCGTTCTCCGACGGGGATGTCCGGCCGAGGCTGAGGCGCGCGGCGCGCCCGGACCCGGCCGAGGTGGAGGCGCTGGTGCGGCGGGTCCATCCGGACCACGCGGTGGAGCCCGGGGACGAGGGAGCGTTGGCGTACTCGACCTATCCGCCCGACGACGTCACCTACGCCACCGTGCTGCCGGGGGCGGAGGTGCTGTGCAGCCAGCGGTTCATGCTCGACTACCCGTCGGAGCTGCCCGAGCACCTGCTGAAGCTCGGCGAGGGACGGCGGATCATCACGCACTCGATGCACTCGGTGGTGGACTGGCTCGCGTTCTCCGTCTGGGAGGACGGCGAGCTGGTGCGGTCGCTGAGCCTGTCCCCGGACGACGGGGTCATGGAGGACATCGGGGAGCCGCTGCCGTTCGAGCGGCCGTACTGGGTGGGCGAGCACGCCGAGGAGGACTATCCGCTGCCGTTCCACCCGCTCGACATGGGCGAGGACGCGTTGCGGGGGCTGTTCGGCTTCATCCTCGAAGGCGTCCACGCGGCCGACGACGTCGACGCCTCCCATGTGCCGATGCGCGGCTTCCGGGTGTTCGACCCCACGGGTGAGGGGCAGGCCGCCCGTGAGGCCATGCGCGAGGAGGCGCTCCGGACCATGGGGCCGCCGCGGGTCCTCACCCTGGGCCCGGACGGAACGTGGCAGGAGGGCGATCGAGTACTTGACGAATAGCAGCAAGTACTTGCTATTGTTCGTCAAGTGGGCACTGCGGAACATGTGGAGCTGGCGCGCGAGCTGACGCGCCTGGTCGAGACGCGGATCGTCGATCCGCTGGAGATCCTGCTGGATCCCGGCGACGACGTGGGCGACGTACGGGAACGGCTGCGGGTGCAGGCCGAGGTGTGGGCCGCGCAACTGCTGGGCCCGGACGACCGCACGGCCGTCATGACCTCCGCGCGGCTGATCGCCGCGCTGTTCCCCGGCGACGGGCCGTTCGATCCGCCCGACGCGTGGTGGCGCACCGCCTTCGGCCGCGCCGTGGCGCGGCGGACGGGCCACCCGGGGGCGGAGGCGGTGGGCTTCGCCACCGCGGCGGCGATGCTCGGCATCACCCGCCAGGGCGTCCACGACCTGGTCAAGCGCGCGAAACTCGATCGTCACCCCGACGGCGGGGTGACGACCGCGTCGATCCGCGCCCGGCTCAACCTCCCCAAGGAGCAACGTGTCGCAGCACGACGTGACCCTCACTGACCACACGATCCCCCTCGCCGTGCGCGACCACGGCGGCGACGGCCCGCCCGTCCTGCTGCTGCACGGCCTGGGCGGCACGCTGGACGCCTGGCGGGAGGTGGCCCCGCCGCTGACGGCCGCGCACCGCGTGGTCGCCATGGACCTGCGCGGGCACGGCCTGTCGGGCGACGCCCCCTGGGAGTGGGACGCGGCCCTGGACGACATCGAGGCGGTCGTGGACCGCCTGGGCCTCGGCGCACCGGCGGTCGTCGGCCAGTCGCTCGGCGGGATGCTGGCCCTGCTGTGGGCCGCGCGCCATCCGGAGTGCCCGGCCGTCGTCAACCTCGACGGCCTGCGCTCGGCCGAGAACGAGCCCGGCAACTACCCCGGCCTGGACCCGGCCCTGGTGGAACGCGAGCTGGCGCGGCTGAAGGCGGCGTTCGACGCGCAGCAGGCGGCGATGACCCGGCCGGTGCCGGCCGAGCAGGTCGCCACGTTGCCGCCGCGCGCCGTGACCACGCTCGACGGTGACAGCTACCGGCGGCCGGGACCGGAGCTGCTGGCCGCCGTGCGGTACTCGCCCCACTTCCGCGACGCCGTCCCGGCGTTGCCGAAGGTCCGGTGCCCCGCCCTGATCGTCCTGGCCACCCAGGACCCGCCGGGCATGCCCGGCGGCGAGCTCATGGAGGCCCTGCGCCGAGGGGTGCGCCGCGACCTCGCGCCCGTCACCGAGGCGCACCCCCACATCAGGGTGGTGGAACTGGACGCCGGTCACGACATGGTGCGGGAGAAGCCCGACGACGTGACCCGGCTCATCACCGACTTCCTCGCACACGCGCGCGAATCCTGATCAGCGGAACGCCTGCATGCGCGCTTCCAGCTCGATGCCGGAGGGGGCGCGCAGCGTCGTTCGGCGGCCGTTCAGGGTGAGCAACGCCCACCACTCCGTGCCGTCGTACACGATGCCCCAGTGCGGCCAGGCGGCACGCAGCCGTTCCAGCCACGGGGCCGCCTCCGTGGGGGTGGGGCTTCGGGGGGGACGCATGGTCAATCCCATTTCGGTGTCATGACCCGCTCGACGGCGGACACCACGGCGTCCAGGTCGGCGACGAGGCCGATCAGCACGCTCCACGTGCGCCACCAGTACGCCCACGTCCCGTCGGGCAACGGCGCGGCGTCGATGAGCTCCGTGCCCAGCACGCGCGGCACCCCGCTGACCTCCACCGCGTGCGGACGCCCCCGGTCGGGCTGACGGATCGCCGCCCGCAGGCCCGTGCGCGCCACGATCGCCGCCTGGAGCGCTTCCAGGTGACGCACGCGCACGGCCTCCTCGTTCCGGTCCGCGCGCTTCTCGATCTCGCGCACCACGGCGTCGAGACCGTCCACGTGACCGATCAGGTGGTCGGAGGCGTCGAAGAAGTACCCCCACAGGGGCGGATCGGTGTCCTCGATCGGAGCTGCCGTGACGCCGAACGCCACGTCGTCGCGGCGCTTCACGAGCACCCGGGAACGGTCACTGATCTCGGCGCGGTGCCGGGTGGTGGCGTTGATCCGTTCGGAGAGGGCGGAGAGGTGCCGCTCGCGGAGCGCGGCCTCATAGTCAACGGGGTGCCGGGGCACGTCTTTCCTTCCTTGGGGAGATGCGGTCAGCAGGTGAACTGGATGCCCCACGCGCAGCCCGTGGGCAGGCCGTCGCGGGAGACGAGGCGGCCCTCGATCAGCCGCACGGCGTCGGCCAGGGCGAGGCTGGTGGGACGGGGGGTCAGGCGGTCCGTGATCCGGTGCGCGGCTCCGTAGAGGTCGAACGCGGGGGAGATCCGCTCGTTCCACGAGAAGAACCACCAGAGCACGCCGCCGGGCGGGTCCTCGGGGTCGCGGAGGGTGATGTGGCCGGTCCAGTCCGGGTGCCGGGGGTTCTGGACCCACACGCAGCGGCCGGGCCGGCGGAACGGCGCGGGCGGGGCGTCCGTGACCTTGGCGATCATGCCCTCGTCCACGAGGGCGGCCGCGAGCTGGAGCAGCAATTCGTCGTTGTTCGGCATCGCTTTTCCGGGGGTGGGTTCCGTTTCGTTTGCCGGACCAAGCGTCGCGCCACGATCTAAGCTGCGGAATACGGAACGGTGTGAGTTCTCAGGAATGCCACGGCTGGAGCCCCCCTATGCCTGCGCCTGTACCGATCGACCCGCGTTCAAGCCTTCGCGCCCAGTTCGCGCACACGTTGCGCGCGATGCGGGAACTGCGGGGCCTCTCGCAGAGTGCCCTGGCCAAAGAACTGATCGTGACACGTGAGGTGATCGCCAGCTACGAGAACCAGCGCAATATGCCGGATCGCGAGTTCTGTGTAAAAGCGGATGAATTCTTTGGGACCGGTGAGGTGTTCCAGGGGCTCTGGCACCACATGCAGCGCGAACACGTGGCGTCATGGTTCGAGCTGTACCTGCCTCACGAGGCCGAGGCCACCGCGATCCGCACCTTTCAGCCCGCCTACGTTCCCGGACTGCTCCAGACCGAGGCGTACATGCGGGCCGACGCGCGGTCCCAGACTCTCGGAGACGGCTGGATTGTTCAGCGCCTCGCGCGGGCCGAAATGCTGCGGCGCGATGACCCGCCCCACCTGTTCGCCGTCATGGACGAGTCCGTCATTCTCCGGGCCGTGGGTGGAGCCGCCGTCATGCGTGAACAACTCGCACACATACTGGACATGGCGAAACGGCCTCACGTGCACGTCCAGGTAGTGAGGATGATGGACGGGTGGTACTACGGCCTCGACGGCGCGGTCGTGGTGCTCTCCAAAAGGGATCAGACTGGGGCGGGCTATGTCGAAGCTCAGTTCGGTGGAAGACTGATCGAAGACCCTGTCGAGGTCAGCCGTTTGGGATTGAGGTTCGACGAGATCAGAGGCCAGGCGCTGAACGAGCCCGACTCGCTCGCCCTGATCCGACGCGTGATGGAGGCCATGCAGGATGATCCAGTGGCGGAAGAGCAGCCGTAGTCAGGGCGCTGGCGAATGCGTTGAGGTCTCGGTCAACGCTCGGCAGGCCACCCTGATCCGGGACAGCAAGGACCCGTCCGGCCCCCACCTTGCGTTTCGCCACGATGACATTGCCGGACTGTTCGCTCGCATCAAGGACGGCACGCTCGACCTCTGACGAACTCCTCAACGGCCCCGGCGGTGGTATCCAGCCGAATACCATCGCCGGGGCCGTTGAGCGTCCGGGTGAGGTTCTCGTGGTCTCAAGCGCCGGAGATTAGGCGGCGAAGCGCGGCGGCGGCCCGGGCGTTCGCGTCGGCGTAGGCGACCAGCTCGCGGGTGAGTTCGGCGACCCACGCGTCGATGGAGACCTGTTCGCGGGAGAGCACCACCCCGCGCACCTCGTGATGCACCTCGGGGACGAACCGGTCACGCGTGTCGGTCAGATACAGCGTGGTGTCGCCGAGCCGTACGATCACGCGGCTCACCCGCCCGTCACGTCCCCGCATCCGGTCGCCCAGCGAACGGGCGCGTTCCACGGTGACGCAGCCGGGCGGCAGAGCGTCCCCCAGGGTGGTGGTGAGCACCTTCGCGTAGGCGCTCACGTCGGCCGAGTTCTGCCGCAACGCGGCGGCCACTTCGTGGAAACCGTCCATGGCGGCGGTCATCAGCGGTCCAGCCCCAGCACCAGTTGCGGCTTGGCGATCGTGTGGTCGTCGCGCAGCGGCCTCACCGCGGTGCCGATCGCGAAGAACTCCATCGTGTGCCCGCCCCAGCGGTGGTGAAGCTGGTCGAGCACCACTCCGACGATGCCCTCGGCCCGCAGTCGCCGCCCCTCGGCCTGGATGCGCGCCATCGCCAGCTCCCGCGCGTCGTACAACGCCTGGGTGAACTCCGGGATCTCCGCGTTCTGTCCGGCGCTTCTCAGCACCGCGGCCATACGGCGGTGCGCGACGTGGTAGACGCAGGTCCCCATCACCATGCCCACCGGCGCGTATCCGGCCTGGACCAGCGTCCAGAAGTCCTGCCCGCTCAGGTTGGAGGTGAACGGCTGATTCCTGTTGTTGCGCCAGGTGGTGGTCTTGTCCTCGGCCTTGACCGCCGTGCCGATCGCGACGAATTCGGCGATGTCGCTGCCGAACTCCCGGAACTCCACGCGCAGCCGGACGCCGACGATGCCGTCGGCGCCGAGCTGGTCGGCCTCGGCCTCCATGCGGGTCATCGCCAGCTCCCGGGCGTGGTACAGGGCGTTGGTGAGCTGTTCGAGCTCCATGTTCTTGCCCCACCGGCCGAGCTGGACGCCGACGTGGTAGACGGAGCTGCCCAGGACCAGTCCGAGTGGCCGGAACCCGGCCTCCCGCACGAGCAGGAACTCGTTGACGGACAGGTCGCTGGTGAACAGTCCGCCGGGCTCTCCGGGGCGGAGTTCCGCCAACCGGGCCATCGCGTCGGCGGGCACCCCCTGGTCGGCCGGGTCCGTCATTCACTCCTCCTGGTCACAGTCGCATGAGGGGCAGCGAGCGAGGCGGCTGGTGGTCCGTCCGGAACGCGGTGATCGAGGTGCCGACGAAGGTCGACTCCACCAGGTGGTCCTCACCGCCCGCCGAGCAGGATCGTGCCCACGTGGTGAGGTCCACGGTCGACAGGACGGCGCCCTCCGCGCCGCTCCGCCGGACATCGGCGGCGAGGCGCCGGCGCGCGTCGTGCCGGGTGCGCCGGACGAGGTCGGTCAGACCCTCGACCTCCTGCGCGGGGGCACGGGCACCGGTCTGCTGCTCGGTCCGCTCGTCGACGTGACGGACCCCGCTCGACGCGCCGAGGACCAGGTCGACCGGCACCCAGCCGGCGGCGATCAGCTTGCCGAACTCCTGGCCGGACACATGCGACAGGAAGACCCGTCCCGGCCGGACCGGCCCGCGTGCCCGCACGGCGGTCCCGGACGCCCGGAATTCGAGCTGGTCGGGGGAGTCCAGGAAAGGGACGACGTCCAGCCGTACGGACACGACCCCGTCGCCGCCGAGCGACGCGCATTCGGCGGCCATCCGCTCCGTGGCGGCCCGCCGGGCACGGTGGAAGGTCCTGAGGTACGTGTGGTGACCGCCCGCCGCGGCGCCACTCCTCGTCGTGATGGTGACCGAGGTGGGGAGGGGCTGGCCGAGACGGTCGTTGGTGGGGAGGGGACGACCGGAACGGTCGTACTGGACAGCCCGAGGCGCGGGGCGATAGCCGCAGTCGTAGGGACGGTCATACCGCCGGCCGAGGTGGTGCACCGTGCCGCCCATGACCGCGCCGACGGGCTCGAAGCCCGCGGCGCGCAGCGCGGCGAACCCGTCGACCGACAGGCCCGAGGTCCAGGTGCCGCCGTCACCGGCTTGCGCCGGGCGGGCCCCCACCCCGGGAGGCAGGTCTCGCGAACCCCACTCCGAGGTGATCACCGCCACAGAATCGCACGACCCCGGCGGACGGCGCCATATCGAAGTGCCGCCGCGATCGGGTCGGACGGCGGAGGGCCGGTGCGCGATCACCAGGAGCGCGCACTCGCGGGAGGTCCGCGCGATGGCGCGGGTCAGGGCCTCCTCACCGGCGCTATCGAGCTGCGAGGTCGGCTCGTCGAACAGCGGGCGCGGCCGGGGCGGGAGCGCGGGCGATCGCGACGCGTTGCCGTTCGCCGCCGCGGCACCAGGTCGTCGAGGCCGGTGCGCTCCACGACGTGCCGGATCCGCTCGTCGGTGGCGTCGGACCGGGACCGGCTCGCTGGTCGCGAACAGCGGATGTGCGCGGATCCCTGCGTTGAGAGGGTCAGTCGCGATTACGCGGATCGGGTTCCGTTCCAACGATGGTCGCGTCGGTGGCGGGGCGGGTGCGCAGGCCGCCGACCATCATCTCGATGAGCCGCTGGTAGCTGGTCTCCAGGTCCTCCGGGAGGCCGAACCCTCCCGCCGCCTCCAGCACCGCGAAGCCGTGGACGGTCGAGCGGAGGCAGCGCGCGGCGTGGATGAGGTCGGCGCCCTCCAGCCCGTACCCCCGCAGCACGGCGAGGATGACGTCCAGCAGCCGCTGTGAGGCGGCCCGGACGCGGGAGTCGGGGTCGGGCGCCTGCTCCATGGCCCCGTAGCGGCCCGGATGGTCCACCACGTACGAGCGGTAGGCCCGCATCAGGGCGTGCACGGCGTCGTCGCCGGAGCGGCCCACCGTGGCGGCGGTGAGCCGTTCGGTGAGCTCCTCCAGCACCCGCGACGTCACCAGCCTCCGCAGCTCGGCCAGGTTGCGGACGTGCTTGTACAGCGACGGCGTCGCCACGCCCGCGCGGGAGGCGACGGCCGCCAGCGTGAGGGCGGCCGGGCCGCCCTCGTCCACGATGGCGACGGCGGCGTCCACCACGCCCTCGGGCGACAGCCCCACCCGCGGCATCAGGCGGCCTCGGCGCGGCGGGCGGCCAGGAAGTCCAGCACCGCGGCGGCGGTCTCGGCGGGGAACTCCGTGTGCGGGTAGTGGCCCGCGCCCTCGACGACCAGCGTCCGGCTGTCGCCGCCCAGCTCCCCGGCGATCGTGGCGGCCTCGGCGCGCGGGTCCTTGAAGTCGGGGCTCTCGCCGCCCATGACGATCAGGGCGGGCGCGGTGACCCGGGAGAGGCGGCCCGCCAGGCTCGCCTTGTCGTCCAGGCCGATCCCGGCGACCGCCCGCATCCGGCCGCGCGTCCCCGCCCTGACGGCCTTGAGGTGGTCGGCGAAGTCGGCGGGCTTCGGGCCCTTGTGCAGCGACCTGTAGTACATGATCCACAGCGCGGTGCTGCTCAGGACGACTTTGGCCAGGCCGCGCGTCAGCGGGCTCATCGAGACGGGGCGGGTGAAGGCCTCCAGCAGCACCAGGCCGTTCACCAGCTCGGGTTCCTCGGCGGCGAGCCACACGGCGGTGCCGCCGGAGAACGAGTGGCCGACCACGGTCGCCGGGCCGCCCAGGTGGCGGATCAGCGCGGCCAGGTCGCGTCCGGCGGCGGCGTTGTCGTAGGCGTCCCAGTCGGCGCTGGACTCGCCGTGGCCGCGCAGGTCGGCGGTGGCGACCCGGTACCCGGCGGCCGCCAGCTCCGGCGCCAGGCGGCGGTAGACCGCGCGCACGTCGCCCATCCCGGGCAGCAGGACGACCAGGGGGCCGTCGCCGGTCACGTCGTAGGCGATACGTCCACCGGGCAGTTCGAGGTAATGGGTCATCACCGACTCCTTAAGGTTGATAGCCGTAAAGCTAATGCCATTAGCTAGTGCTGTCAAGGCATGGTCGCGGCCACGGGCCCGGGGGACTGTCGGTGGCGCGTGGCAGCCTGGCCGGATGGCGATCACCGGATTCACCGAACGGAAGGTCCGCGCCGGAGACCTCGACCTCCATGTCGCGTCGGGCGGCGAGGGGCCGCCGCTGCTGTTGCTGCACGGTTTCCCGCAGACCCACCTGGCCTGGCGGCATGTCGCTCCGGCGCTCGCGGACCGCTTCCGGGTCGTCTGCCCGGACCTGCCCGGCTACGGCGCGAGCACCGGCCCGGACGGCGGGTACGAGCGGTACGCCAAACGCGCGACCGCCGCGACCATGGTCGAGCTGATGCGGCGGCTCGGCCACGACCGGTTCGGCCTGGTCGGCCACGACCGCGGAGCGCTGGTCGCCCTCCGCGCCGCGCTGGACCACCCCGCCGCCGTCGAGCGCCTCGCGGTGATCGACGTCATCCCCACGGTCGAGATGTGGGACTCGCTGACGGGGACCGGCGGCGTCTTCGCCTTCCACCTGTACCTGCTCGCCCAGCCGAACGACCTGCCCGAACGGATGATCGGCGCCGACCCCGACACCTTCTTCGGCCACTTCCTCGACGCCTGGACCACCGACGCCGCCACCATCGACGCCGAGACGCGCGAGGCCTACCTGTCGGCGCTGCGGACGCCCGAGGCGATCCACGCCGTCTGCCAGGACTACCGGGCCAGTGCCTTCGTCGACGCCGCCCACGACGCCGCGGACCGCCGGGCGGGACGGCTGGTCAAGGCGCCCACGCTCGCGATCTGGCAGGACCCCGGGGACATGGTCCTGCCGTTCGACCCGGCCGCCGTCTGGCGCGGCTGGGCGCCGGACCTGCGCACCTCGGTCCTGCCCGGCGGACACTTCCTGCCCGAGGCGCGGCCCGCCGCCGTCACCGCGGCGATCCGGGAGCTGATGGCCTGACTCGGGAGCCGTCAGCGGTCGGCGGGCCAGAGGCGCCGGAAGCGCACCTGGCGGAGCGTTCTGCTGGGGGACCGCAGGTCGAGCAGCAGGGCGTCCCCTCGGTAGGTGCCGGTCACCTCGACGTCGGCGCCGTGGATGCGGTCCCTGGTGGAGAACTCGATGTGGCGGCCGTTGCGGATGTAGCGCGTGGCGTGGACGCCCGCCGGGAGGGGGTCGGGAACGAGCCAGGTGGCGATCAGCGCCGCCTCGGCGGGACCCGGCGCCGGTTTGACGAGCACGTCCAGGACGGTGCCGTCCGGATAGAGGCGGAACACCCGCACGTCGGCCGCGAAGATCCCCTGGGGCGCGCGTCGTGAAGTCATCTCACGGCCAACGTAGCCGCTCCGGGCCCGGTGCTCCCCCGGACGGGCGACCGTCTCACTCCCGCAGGGGATGATCGCGCCCCGGCGTGGTTGCGATCGTTGTCGTGGATCGGGCCGCCGGGCCCGCCGGAGTGAGGGACCCACGATGACCGCTGTGACCGATCAGCCCGTGACCGCCAGGCGGCTGCGCGACGCGTGGCGGGCCGCCCACGACCCGGTGGCCGGGGTCCCCCGCTGGGCGCGGATCGCCGCCCTCGCCGTCCCGTTCACCGTGCTGCCGGCCGGCCTGTGGCGGCTGCCGGCCGCGTTCGACGACGGGAGCGGGTTCGGCGAGTGGGCCTACGTCGTCTTCCTGACGGTCCTGTCGGAGGCCCTCGCGTTCACCACGATCGGGCTGGTCGCCCGCTGGGGCGAGGTGGTCCCGCGCTGGGTGCCGTTCCTGCGCGGCCGCCGGGTCCCGCCGAAGGCCGCGATCATCCCCGCGACCCTCGGCGCCGTGGTGCTGACGGTCCTGTGGACCGCCGCCTGGGTCGCCGAGTTCGCCGGGGTCACCCTCCGGGGCGAGCCGATCCCCGCGAACTTCCCCACGCAGGCGGGTGGCTGGAAGGCCGCGACCTACTACGCCTGCTACCTCCCGCTCCTGCTGTGGGGACCGCTGCTCGCCGCCGTCACCGTCGCCTACGCCCGGCGCCGCCGCGAGGCCGCCTGACGGAGGCTCGGCGGGACGGGGAACAACCGCGGACGCGTCTCGGTTGTAGAGGGTGGTCGGTGTGCCTGGTGTCCCCGGGCCTCACCTTTCGCCTTCGCGGAGTTCCGTCCGGCTGGAGCCGCGTTGTGCCTTTCGCCGAGAGGCGACCCGCACACCGGCCATGAACGTGACAGGGCCCCGCCGACGACCGTCGGCGGGGCCCTTTCGTCTTTTCGCGGCCCCGGTGAAGCACGGGAAGGGCCGAGCACGCTGCTTTTATATCGATCTCCATATCAATGGATGATCCATATCAGTATTGGACACATCGTTTCGGTTTCTGGTCTGCTCTCCGCCATGACCTTCCACTTTCGTCTGCGGGGCCGCCTGGGCCTCGCGGTGATGACGGCGTCCGCCCTGCTGGCCGGTTCCGCCTGCGGTACGAGCGCCCCCGCCACCCGGACGGGGGCCGCCGCCCCGGTCGCCCAGACCGCCGCCACGGCCACGCCGAAGACCAGGTTCGCCTCGAACGCCGACCTGGAACGCACGCTGCGCGAGCTTGAGACGTCCTACCAGGGGCGCGTCGGCGCGGCGGCGATCGACATGAGCACGGGCAAGGCGGTCGGCTACCGGGCGCACGAGAGCTTCGCCCTCAACTCCACCTTCAAGGCGTACGCGTGCGCCGCGGTGCTGCGGAAGTCGCGCGACAGCGACCCCGGCCTGATGGACCGGCTGCTGCACTGGAAGACCGGCGACCTGCTGCCCAACTCCCCGGAGACCGAGGAGTACACCGACACCGGCATGACCCCCGCCCAGCTCTGCCGGGCGACGATCACCAAGAGCGACAACCTGGCGGGCAACCTGCTGCTGAAGCAGATCGGCGGACCCGCCGGGATGACCGGCTTCTTCCGTTCCATCGGGGACCCGGTGAGCCGCCTGGACCGCTACGAGACCGAGCTCAACGTGTGGCGGCCCGGCGAGAAGCGCGACACCACCTCCCCCGCGGCCGCCGCGGGCAGCCTGGCGCGGCTCACCGTCGGCGACGCCCTGGACCCCCGGGACCGCAAGCGCCTGATCGGGTGGCTGCGCGGCACCGTCACCGGTGACACGCGCATCCGGGCGGGCCTGCCCAAGGACTGGACGGTCGGTGACAAGACCGGCACCGGCGGCGCGGACAACCACGGCACCGCCAACGACGTCGCGGTCGCCTGGCCGCCCGGGGCCTCCGCCCCGATCGTCATCACGGTCTACACCCACCGCAACACCAACGGCGTCGAGCACGACGACAAGGTGGTCGCCTCCACCGCCACCGCGCTGGCCAAGGCCCTCGGCAAACTCTGACCCGCCCCCGCCTCCCCCCGGAACGCACCGGGGGGAGGCGGCACGGGCCGATAAACCCGTGGCCCGCTCGCGGGGCGTCCGGTTAGCCTCGCGCGGTGATGTACGAGCATCCGTTGGCCTACCTGCTGGGCATCGAGGGCATCGCCCTGCTGCGCGCGTTCGTCGGGGAGGGCGACCGGGACTTCGTCGAGGCGCGGCTCGCCGAGGTCCGCCGGTTGCTGGAGGACGAGCAACTGGCGGACGCGGGGGTCGAGGTGCGCCGGCTGGACACCGTCGAGGGCTACCGCGCGTGGGTGGAGACCTACGACGATCCGGGCAACGCGGCGTTCGCCGACGAGGCGGTGGTCGGGGAGATCGTCGACGGCCTCCCGGCCGGCGTCGCCCTGGACGCCGCGTGCGGCACCGGCCGGTTCGCGCGTTCGCTGGCCGGGCGCGGGCACCGGGTCATCGGCGTGGACAGCTCGGCCGCCATGCTCGACGTGGCGCGCGCACGCGTTCCGGAGGGCGAGTTCCGGGTCGGCGACCTGCGCGCGCTGCCGGTGGCCGACGACGGCGTGGACCTCGCCGTCTGCGCCCTGGCGCTGACCCACGTGCGCGACCTCGGGCCGGTGATGGGGGAGTTCGCCCGGGTGCTGCGGCCCGGCGGGCACCTGGTGGTCTCCGACGTCCATCCCGAGGCGGTGGCGCGGGGTTCGATCCCGTCGCTGCGCGACGCCGAGGGGCGGCCGGCGCGGCTGGCGTCCCACCGACACCTGGTCGGGGACTACCTGCGGGCCGCCCTGGCGGCGGGGCTGCGACCGCTGCGCTGCGAGGAGCCCCGCCGGGCGGCGGGGGAGCGGCCCGCGCCGACCGGGACGCTCGGCCCCTGGGAGCTGTGGCCCTGGTGCCTGAACGACCTCGTCCCCGAGGCCGCCGAGGCCGCCGCCGCGCCCGCCCTGCTCATCTGGCACTTCCAGCTTGACCTCAAGCCCGCTTGAGGAGGGAGGGTCGTTCCGACGCGCACGGAACGGAGGCCGGGGATGTCGGTGGTGGAGCAGGTGCGGGAGCGTTCGGCGGGGCTGGCCGACCGGGAGCCCGACGAGCCGTTGGACGACCTGCGGCCGCTCGCGGCGATGGTCGGGGACGCGCGGGTCGTGGCGCTGGGGGCGGCGGCGCGGGGCACGCGGGAGCCGACGGTCCTCGCGCACCGTGTGGTGCGTCTGCTGGTCGAGGAGCGGGGCTTCCGGTCGGTGGCGCTGGAGGGTGACGATCCCGTCCGGCTCGGGCTGGCGGCCCATGTCGCGACCGGGGAGGGGGACCCGCGCCGGATGCTGGCCGGGGCGCGCCCGTTCCTGCGGACCGAGGAGGTCCTCGCCCTCGTGCACTGGATGCGGGCCCGCAACGCGCGGCATCCCGGCGACCCGGTGCGGTTCGCCGAGCTCCCGGAGCGACCGGCGCGCGGCGACGGGCTCGCCGGGCTGGAGCGGGACCTCGCCGACAACGTCGCCTGGTGGGAGGAACGCTCCGGCGACAGGATCGTGTACTGGGGCGGCATGGCGCACACCGCCGTCGGCGACCCCCTCACGCTGACGCAGGACGAGTTCGTGGGGGCGCACCGCACCATGGGCGCTCACCTGCGGGAACGCCTGGGGGACGGCTACCGGTCGATCGGGCTGACCCTCGGACGCGGGACCGCCGGGGTCACGCTGCCCGCGCCGGACGCGGGCTTCGCCGACGCCGTCCTCGGCGAGGCCGCGGCGGGACGGGCCGGTTACGTCCTGGACCTGCGGGAGGAGCACCCCGAGCCCCTCCGCGCATGGCTCGGGTCCCCGGCACGGACCCGGCTCGTCGGCCCCTCCTACGACCCCGCTCGCGACGCGGCCTTCCACCTGTCGGGCGGGGCGCTGCGGGACTGGTTCGACGCGGTCGTCCACACCGAGGAGGTCACCTCCGCCCGCTTCCTCTGACCCGCCTTGGCCAACGCTTGATCATCTCGGTGGGATCCGCGGGGGCTCCGGCGGGAACGCTTCCCACGTGGCTGCACCGATGAGAGCGGTTCTCGCGTCGGTCCTGGTCGCGGCGGCGCTGACGGGCTGCGCGCAGCGCCAGGGCGGCCAGGCCGCCGCCGCGGCGACCGCGGTGCTGGTGGCCGCGCAGCGCGGGGACGGCGCGGGGGCCTGCGCCGGGCTGGTGCCGAGCGCGGCGGAGAGCCTGGAGACGCAGGGCCGGCCCTGCGCCGAGGAGATCGTGAAACTGGGCCTGCGGTCCGGACCGACCGACGGGGGAGAGGTCTGGGGCGACGCCGCGCGGGTGCGGGTCGGCGCCGACACCGTCTTCCTGTTCCGGTGGGGCGACGGCTGGAAGGTCGCGGCGGCCGGATGCCGTCCCCGCGCCGGGCGGCCCTACGAGTGCCGGGTGCGGACGTGAGGGAGGGGACGTGCGGGTGGTGTTCGCGGCGACGCTGCTGCTGGTCGGCGGCGGGCTGACGTACATGACGGTCATCGGGTTGCTGCACCGATGAGGTTCCTCAGGGACAACGCGCTCACGCTCCTGTTCCTCCTGCTGACGGTGCTCGCGCTGGCCGGGCAGGCGTTCAGCGGCCTGGCCGACCAGAACGAGGAGCAGGCCGCGCGGGGCGCCCCGCAGACGACGCTGCCCGACTACGTGACCAGCTCGTCGTTCGCGGTGGACGTGGCCGAGAACTGGCAGTCCGAGTACCTCCAGTTCTTCCTGTTCATCCTGGTCACGGTGTGGCTGGTGCAGCGCGGCTCGACCCAGTCCAAGCCGCCCGGCAAGGAGGGCGCCGAGTCCGACGAGGAGCAGAACGTCGGCGAGCACGCCGGACCCGACTCCCCTCCATGGGCGCGCGCCGGCGGGCTGCGCGGCGCGCTGTACTCCCGGTCGCTGGGCCTGGTCATGGGGGTGGTCTTCCTGTGGTCGTGGCTCGCCCAGTCGGTCGCCGGCTGGGCCGCCGACAACGACCGGCGGCTCGGTGACCTCCAGGACCCCCAGAGCTGGGGCGACTACCTGCTGTCGCCCGACTTCTGGAACCGCAGCCTGCAGAACTGGCAGTCGGAGTTCCTCGCCGTCGCCTCCATCGTCGCCCTGTCGATCTACCTGCGGCAGCGGGGGTCGCCCGAGTCCAAGCCGGTCGGCTCCCCGCACGACGCCACGGGCGTGGAGGGGTAGGCGCGGTCTACAGGGCCAGGGCGGCGGCCCAGGCGACGTAGACGGCGTTCACCGCGATCCGGGCGAGGGCCCCGGCGCGGGTGTCCAGGAACCGGGCGTCCCCGCGCGCGTGAACGAGGGCGTCGACATGGGAGACCATGTAGCCCGAGATCAGCAGCGCCGCCGCCGCGGCGCCGAGCGCGCGGGTGCCCGGAACGAGCACGAGCGCCCCCGCCGCCGCGTCGAGCCCGCCCGTCACCGCCACCAGCGGCCCCGCCCAGGGCATCCACCCCGGCACCAGCGACCGGAAGTACCCCGGTGCGATCCAGTGCATCGCGCCCGCCCCCACCAGCAGGCATCCCAGCGCCATCGCCGCGATAGTTTCCATGGCGTGATCGTCCAGCCGGCCGGGGCGCCCGGTCTTGAACGAACCGGGCGCCGCCCGCGCGCGGCCGGCCCGGTGACCGTCTTCGCCGAGGACGGCCCGGCCGCCGTCACCCGCCACGCGCACCCCGCCTGGAAACTCGTGCTGTGCGCGTCCGGCCACGTGGAGATCGACGGCCGGGGGCGGGCGCCGGGCGTGCTGGTCCCGCCGCAGCTCCCGCACACGGCCGCCACCACCGGCCCCTACACGGCCGTGTTCCTGGACCCCTGGCAGATCTCCCGGCCGTACGCCCCGCTGCCCCTGGACGAGCGGACGACGCGCCGCCTGCTGGCCGCCGACCCGCCGGACCTGGCCGCCGCCCTGGGAGGTCCCGCCGTCCTCGACCCCCGCCTGGCCCACGCCCTGGACCATCTCGCCCACGCCGCCCGGCTGGAGGACCTGGCCGCCGAGGTCGGGCTGTCGGCGCACCGGCTGCGGGCGCTGGCCCGCTCGGCGGTCGGCATCCCCCTGGCACGGCTGCGCCAGTGGGCGCGGCTCCGCGTCGCGGTCACCGCCCTGGCGGACGTGCCGCCCGCCGACGCCGCCCACCTGGCGGGCCTCGCCGACCAGCCGCACCTGACCCGGCTGTCGCGCGACCTGCTCGGACGCACCCCACGTTCCCTGGTCAGGGTCCCGCCAGCGCGTCGATGACCGCCAGCACGTGCGCGTCCGGCGCGTGCACCTCCTGGTGTTCGAACAGGTACGGGGAGGGCGTCGGATTCCCGCCGTCCTCGGCGAGCTTCCGCATCATCTCGTGCGCGACCGACACGCGGTCGCTGTCCCGGTGGCGGACCAGCCTCTCGCGCAGCGCCGCGTACTCCTCCGCCATGTCCGGGGCGGGGAACGTGACGCCCGCGCGGGAGACCTGCTCCTCGTAACGGTCCTCCCACAGCGTCCACCGCCACTCCGGCCAGCGGGCCGCCGCTCGTCGCAGCGCGCCCGACAGCGGCAGCACCGCCCACACGCCCACGGAACGTTCGTCCACGTCGAAGTGGATCCCCGACTCCGGCAGCGGGAACCGGTCGGTCTCCGCCTCCTTCGGCAGCATCCCGACCAGGTCCGGACCGTGCTCCAGCAGGTCCGACGGGTCGTTCGCCAGCGCGTAGGACCGCCCGCCGACGGTCACCGCGCAACACGGCCACCCGCCCCCGGGATCGAACGGCTCCGGCGGCTCCAGGTCACCCGGGTCGTGGGCGTGGACGCTCGCGGGGTCCCGCCCCACGTAGGAGACGAGATCACCCTGCCCGTCGTGGGCCCACCGCACCTCCCAGCCGGACCAGGTCCGCCGCAGCACCTCCAGGACCGCCGCCCGCGCGGCGTACCCCTCGAACTCCAGGAAGTAGAACAGCAGCACCTTCCGGTCGTGGTCGATGACGGCCCCGCCCTCGCCCCACACGTCGTCCAGCCACTCGTCCGGCCCGACCCGCCGCTGCGCCGTCACGAACGCCGTCGCCGCGTCCGGCCCCGGCAGCAGGTCCAGATGCAGCCCGACCGCGCCCCAGTGCGAGTAGTACAGCTCCCAGGAGCCGTCCCGCATGACCACGTAGTTCGCCCGGTCACCCATGTGCCCCACCTCCCAACGACTCGATGACGGCCCGTGCCGGGGACTCCGCCCGCACCCGCCGCCGCAGTTCCTCATACGCTTCCACCATGTCGGGCTCGGGAAGCGCCAGACCCGAACGGATCACCTGTTCCCCGTAACGGTCGTTCCACATCACCCACTCCCACCCGGGCCGGCGCGCCCGCGCCCGCCCGTCCGCCCCGCACACGGGCCGCACGGTCCAGAACCCCGCCGAACGCCCGGCCACGTCGAAGTGGATCCCCGACTCGGGCAGCGACAGGCACTCGGTGACCCGCGCCTCCTCCGGCAGCATCCCGACCAGGTCCGCGCCCCGCTCCAGCAGGTCCGAGAACGGCGTGTCCAACGCGTAGGCCCGCAGGCCACCGGCGTCGGCGACCGTCACCAGGCAGCCGACGAGGTCGGCGGTGCCGTAGGACGCCCACAGCCGGAGCGTCGCGTCCCCGGCGCGCACGACCGCCCGGTCACATCCCACGTGGGCGGCCAGGTCGCCCTGCCCGTCGAAGGCCCACCGCACCTCCCACCCGGCCCAGACCCGCCGCAGCACCTCCATGACGGCGGCCCGCCACGCGTAGTCGTCGATCTCCGCCGAGTAGTACAGCAGCAACCGCCGGTCATGGTCGATGAGCGCGGCGGCCTGGGCCAGGGCGTCGTCCAGCCACTCGTCGCCCGGCCGGAGCTCCGCGAACGCGCGGGTGGCCGCCTCCGGCCCCTCCAGCAGGTCCCCTTCCAGCCGGGGCGCACCCCACCGCGACTCGTACAGGCTCCACGCGCCGTCGCGGACGATCACATGGTTGGCTCGGTCTGCCACGTTCCCCCTCCTCGGTTCCGGCGGCACGCTACGAGGAGGGCTTCCGAGGTCGCGAGCCGTTTTCGTCCGCGTAGAACGAGGCCACGGCGGGCTGCCCGGTGTGGTTCGGCCCCACCTGACCGTCGGCCCCCCGACAGCGGTGGGGGAACGCGACCTCGCGGCGGCCCCGCAGGCCGACGCGACGGCGGCGGCGCTCGCGGTTCATGGCGTTGTTGGCCACCGCCGGGGAGCGTTCGAGGGCGTCGTCGTCCAGCAGACGGATCATCCCGGCATTCTTCCCGGACGATCCGCCCGGCGGTGACGGGGCGTAGCATGGCGGCCATATGAGCATGCAGGACGTTCTCGAGCACCTCCAGCGACTCGGCATGTCCGGATACGAGGCCAAGGCGTACGTCGCGCTGGTCGCCGCCGGGAAGCCGATCAACGGGTACGAGGTCGCCAAGCGTTCGGGCGTCCCGCGCAGCACGGTGTACGAGACGCTCGGCAAGCTCGTGGCGCGCGGCGCGGCCTACGAGCTGCGCGGCGCGGCCGACGCCACCGACTACCTGCCGCTGCCGCCGCACTCGCTGCTGGACCGGCTGCGCCGCGAGTTCGACGGGTCGGTGGAGGCGCTGCAGACCGCGCTGCCCTCCGTGGTCGCCGCCCCCGAGGCGCACCCGATCCACAACCTCAAGGACGGCGAGGCGATGCTGGCCCGCGCCGGGGACGTGCTGGCCGGGGCGCGCCGCGACCTGTTCCTGTCGGTGTGGCCGCAGGAGCTGCGCCGCCTGGAGGGGCAGGTGCGGCAGGCCGCCGGGCGCGGCGTCGAGGTGTCGGTCATGACGTTCGGCAAGGCCGCCGACCCGTTCGGCGAGAACCGGGTCGGCCACGTCTACGAGCACCGCTACTCGGCCCCCGAGGCGGTGCTCCAGGACCTCGGCTACCGGCTGATCGTGGTGGTGGGGGACCGGCGCGAGGCCGTGGTCGGCGGCTTCGGGCGCGACGGGTCGGCGTGGGGCGTCTACACCGCCGACCCGGCGGTGGCGCTGATGGCGGCCGAGTACGTCCGCCAGGACATCGCGCTGCAGATCCTCGCCGAACGGGTCGGTGCCGACGAGCTCAACCGCCTGTTCGCCACCGACCCGGGCCTGCTGCGCCTCCTCGGCCGAGGCCGCGCCCCGAACGGCGCCTAGCACCCCGCCGACCGCTCAGCCCCAGTCGCAGGAGTAGCCGTAGTGGGCCAGGCCCTCCTGGACGGGGTGCCCGGGCGGCAGCGGCGTCCCGGTCAGCGGCGGGATCGCCACGTCGTCCAGGGCCACCCGGTCCTTGAGGACGAGGAGGTCCGCCGGTTCGCCGTCGGTGTACGTCTCCAGCACCGGATCGCCGGGGAGGGTGTCGTCGTCGAAGGGCCTGAGCATGTTGTCGTAGGCCCAGCGCAGGTCGTCGATACCGGTGACGACGACGATCTCCGCATGGGAGAACGAGCCGGACATGAGATCCAGCCTCAGCTCGTAGTAGCTGTAGGGGACGGGGAACCCGGGCAGCTCGCCGCTGTCGTCGAACGACGCCTCCAGCACCGCCAGCCCGGCTTTCGCCGCCGGATCGTCGGGGCGGGACGCGAGGACGCGCGCGTACAGCCCGCGCGCCTCGTCCCGCCGCCGGGCCAGGGTGGTGTCGTCCTCGCCGTGGTCGGCGGCGATGTCCGGGTCGATCCGCCAGAAGCCGATCTGCTGCACCAGCCGCCCGGCGAGCAGGGTCGCGGCGAGCGTGTCGCCGGGGCGTGCCCGCAGGGCCATTCGCAGCCAGCGTTCCTCGGGCCACGACTGGACGACGTCGGGATCGTGCGGGTCGTCTTCGGGGGCCACGCGCACCAGGGACAGCAAGCGGCCCAGCTCGCGCGCCGCGTCCGCGTCGCCGCCCTCGGCCGCGTTCCGCAACGCCGCGAGCGTCTCGGGGGAAGTCGCCATGGCATGTCACGCTATCCCCACCTTGCGACATTCCGCGGAAGCCGAGAGGGTCCACCGGGGAGGTCCGCAAGGCGCGGACGGAGGTGGCGAAGCGGTGGGAGGGGCCATGCTGGCCGGGACGCGGTTGGCCGGTCGCTACAGGCTGGAGGAGTTGCTGGGCCGTGGCGGGATGGGCGAGGTGTGGCGGGGGGTGGACCTGCGGCTGCGCCGCCAGGTCGCGGTCAAGGTCCTGCCGCCCTACCTGGCCCATGGGCACGAGCAGGCGGTGGCGCGGTTCGAACGCGAGGCCCAGGTCGCCGCCGCGCTGCAACACCGCGGGCTGACCACGGTGTTCGACATCGGCCAGGACGAGGACGAGCACGGCGCGCGCCTGGTGTTCCTGGTGATGGAGCTGCTGCGCGGCCGTGACCTGCGGCAGGTCATCGACGGGCACCCCCGGGGCCTGCCGGTCGAGCAGGCCGTCGACATCACCGCCCAGATCGCGGCGGCGCTCGGCCGGGCGCACGAGGCCGGGGTGGTGCACCGCGACATCAAGCCGGGCAACCTCTTCCTCCAGCAGGACGGCGAGGTGAAGGTCTGCGACTTCGGCATCGCCCGCCTGGCGGACGCCACCCGCATCACCCAGACCGGCGGCGTGGCGGGGACCCCGCACTACATGGCCCCCGAACAGATCCGGGGCGAGCCCGCCGACCGGCGCGCCGACCTGTACGCGCTGGGATGCGTGCTGTACGAGATGCTCACCGGCACCTGCTGGAACCGGCACGCCCAGCAGGTCGCGGCCGTCCTGCACGCCCACCTGTACCAGGAACCCGAGCCGCCCCGCGCCCGCCGTCCCGGCATCCCCGAGCACCTCGACGCCCTGGTGATGGACCTGCTGGCCAAGGATCCCGCCGACCGTCCCGCCGACGCCGCCGCGACCCTCCGGCGTCTCGACGGTCCCGGCCCGTCGCCGAAGGCCGCCGCCGGGGAGGAGACCGACGAGCAGCGGTGGCGCCGCCTGGCCGGGCAGGGCGACTCCAACGCGATGAACGAACTGGGCATCCTGCTCAAGCAGACCGATCCCCGACAGTCCGAGCGGTGGTACCGGCAGGCCGCCGACGCCGGGAACCGCCACGCCATGTTCAACCTGGCGCTCCTGCTGGAAGGTGATGATCCCGGGGAGGCCGAGCGGTGGTACCGGCGGGCCGCCGACGCCGGGGACTCCGGTTCCATGAACAACCTCGGCCTGCTGCTGGAGGACGACGACCCCGTGGAGGCCGAGCGGTGGTACCGGCAAGCCGCCGAGGCCGGGAACCACCGCGCGATGAACAACCTCGGCCTGCTGCTGAGGAAAAGCGACCCCGCGGAGGCCGAGCGGTGGTACCGCCAGGCCGCCGACGCCGGGAACTCCCGGGCCATGAACAACCTCGGTCTCCTGCTGGAAAAGCGCGATCCCGTGGAGGCGGAGCGGTGGTACCGCCAGGCCGCCGAGG